>JAZRTW010000029.1:0-3844 GCA_045652265.1 Eubacteriales bacterium
CCTGCGCGGGACAAGCACTGTTCGTACAGCGAAGCGCCGCCTCGTTCTCATCTCTGAAAAGATGCTCACTGCACGAGGGGCACGTTTTAGGCATCGTAAATTCCTCTGCACCCTCGATTCTTGCACTCTTATCAACGGAAAGCACTTCGGGGATTATCTCCCCCGCCTTTTGCACAAGTATCCTATCACCGATGCGTAAATCGAGCTTCTTTATGAAATCCTCGTTGTGAAGCACCGCGTTTTGCACCGTAGAGCCCGAAAGCTTCACGGGCTCAAAGCGCGCGACGGGCGTAATTACTCCCGTTCTTCCGACGTTTACGCTTATAGAAAGAAGCTTCGTGTATTTCTTCTCGGGCGGATATTTATACGCGACTGCCCATTTCGGCGTGTTAGTGTTTTCGCCGAGCGCGTTTCTTACGGCAAAATCGTTTGCCTTTATTACCGCGCCGTCGATATCGAAGGAAAGCTCTCCGCGCGTGTCGCCTATGCGCTCAACCTCTTTTATTATGCTTTCCGCGTCCGAGAAAATTCTGTACGTCGGAAGCACCTTAAAGCCGAGGGATTTTACCATATCAAGACTTTCCTTATGCGTCTTGGGGCTTTCGCCCTCAATATACTGAATATTGAATATGAAGATGTCAAGCCCTCTCTTTGCCGCTACCTTCGGGTCGAGCTGGCGAAGCGCGCCTGCGGCGGCGTTTCTGGGATTTGCAAGAAGCTTTTCGCCGCTACTTTCGCGCTCTCTGTTATTGCGCTGAAACGACGCTTTGGGCATATAGACTTCGCCCCTTACCACAAGAAGCGGTATGTCGTCACCGCCCGTAAGCTCCATCGGTATCGACGCTATCGTTTTGAGGTTTTCCGTCACGTCCTCGCCTATATTGCCGTCACCTCTCGTTGCGCCCTTTACGAATTTACCGTATCGGTATTCAAGCGCGACGGAAAGGCCGTCTATCTTATCCTCGACGGAAAATTCGGGGAAATATCCGAGCTCCTTTTCAACGCCTGAAAGATAGTCGCGAAGCTGGTCGTACGAAAATACGTCGGAAAGGCTTTTAAGCGGTACTATATGCTCGGATTTTTCAAATTTATCAAGTGCCTTTCCGCCCACGAGCCTCGTAGGCGAATCCGCTTTAGCAAACTCGGGATACTCAAGCTCAAGCTTTTTTAAGCGCTCGAACATCATATCGTATTCATAGTCACTTATCTCGGGGCTGTCTTCAATATAATATTTTCTGCTGTGGTACGTGAGCTTTTTTGAAAGCTCGTCCATCTCTTTTCTTATATCGGACATATATACCTCTTTAAAATCAAAGGGAAACGGAGTCTGCCGTTTCCCTTTTTGAATATAAATTACTCTGCAAGCTCTACGGGATCGGGTTCGTAAATGTACTTGAAATCCGCACCGAGAGAAAGGAGCTTTTCTTCGATATCCTCATAGCCTCTCTGAATGCTGTAAATGTTCTCGATCTCCGTCGTGCCGTTTGCCGCAAGAGCCGCAACGATCATCGCCGCGCCTGCGCGAAGGTCAACCGCCTTTACTCTTGCCGCCGAAAGCTTAACGGGGCCTTCTATCATCGCCGTCTTACCCTCGACCTTTATCTTCGCGCCCATTCTGCGAAGCTCGTCAACGTATCTGAAACGGTTATCCCAAACGTTCTCCGAAAGCAGAGAAAGTCCGTCTGCAAGGCACTGCAAAACGCATATCTGCGGTTGCATATCCGTGGGGAAACCGGGATAAGGCTGAGTCTTTACGATAGCCTTCGAAAGCTTTTCGGGTGCTCTTACGATCACCGATTCGTCAAGCTCCTCTATTTCAACGCCCATCTCCTCAAGCTTTGCCGTTATGGATTCAAGGTGCTTGGGAATTACGTTGTTTATCGTAACCGTGCTTCCCGTCGCTGCCGCCATAGCCATATACGTACCCGCTTCGATCATATCGGGAATGATCGCGTAGCTGCAGCCGTGAAGCCTTTCCACGCCTTTTATTTTGATAACGTCCGTGCCTGCGCCCTTAACGTCTGCGCCGCAGGAATTTAAGAAGTTTGCCGTATCTACTACGTGGGGCTCTTTTGCGGCGTTCTCGATTACGGTAGTACCGCTCGTACATACAGCCGCAAGCATTATGTTAATAGTAGCGCCTACTGAAATTACGTCAAGGTACACCGATGCGCCTTTGCTCTTTCCCTCGGGATATTTCGCTTCGATATAACCGCCTTCGACGCTTACCGTAGCACCGAGCTCCTCAAAGCCCTTAATGTGTTGGTCGATAGGTCTTACACCGAAGTCGCAGCCGCCGGGAAATCCTGTGTAGGCTCTTCCGCATCTGCCAAGCTCCGCGCCCAAAAGATAGTACGAAGCGCGCATCTTGCGAACGAGGTCGTACGGTACGAGGTCAAGGTCCATATTCGTAGAGTCAATCTCTACCGTATTTTTATTTATCATCTTGACGGATACGCCCATACTTCTGAGTATCTCAAGAGAAAGATTGACATCCTGTATTTGAGGAACGTTCTCAATAACGCAGACGTCTCTGCAAAGAATGGTTCCGAATATTATAGCAACTGCGGAATTTTTCATACCGCTTATCTCAACGGCACCGGAGAGCTTTCTGCCACCGGTAACGATATATTTTTCCACGGAAATCCTCCTTTATATTAAACACCTTTTGCGAAAAGGGGGTAATCAAATTAACGGATACAATATCCCTATCATATCTATTTTACACGAAAATAAGAATATGTCAAGGATAATTTTTCCGCAATATGCCCGCGAGGTGTCATTGCACTTTCATAATATGCCGAAAAGTGCTTTCTCGACACAAGGCTTACGCCTCAAAAAATGCAAGGATTCCTTTATAAGTCATATAAAGGTCAGCCTTTGAAATGACCTCGTACGGCGCGTGCATCGAAACTACCGCAACGCCGATATCTACCGTGTCTATATTCTTGTTCGCTATATATTTTGCGACTGTACCGCCGCCGCCTGCGTCAATCTTTCCGAGCTCGCCCGTCTGCCAGATTACGCCTGCCTTATCGAAGATACGGCGTATTTTGCCGACGAATTCCGCGCTTGCGTCGGACGTACCGCCCTTTCCTCTTGCGCCCGTAAACTTCGTCATTACGACGCCCTTGTTGATGAACGAAGAGTTCATTCTCTCAAATACGCCCGCAAAATTGGGGTCGTAGCAAGCGTTTACGTCTGCAGAAAGGCACTCGGAATTTGCATAAGTCTTTGCCTTGTTTACACCGAGGGTTGCTATAATGTCGTCGATGATGTTGAAGAATGCGTCACTCTGCATACCCGTGTTGCCGTCGCTTCCCGTCTCTTCCTTATCGGCAAGTACGACAAAAGCACTTCTTTTGATATTTTTTGCACTTAAAAGAGCGGTAAGCGCGGGGTATGCGCATACTCTGTCGTCGTGGCCGTACGCACCTATCATACTTCTGTCAAAGCCGATATCTCTTGCCTTATAAGCAGGTACTGCTTCAAGCTCTGCGGAAACGAAATCCGCTTCCACCATACCGTAGTTATCTTTGAGATATTTTAAAACGCCGAGCTTTACAGCCTCGGATATCTCCTCGTCGCCCTCTTTGTATTCTCTGCTTCCGCAAAGAAGGTTCAAAGCCTCACCCTCGATTATCTCGGAAGCCTTCTTTGACATCTGTTCCGCGCCGAGATGAGGAAGCAGATCGTTTATATAAAATACGGGGTCGTCCTCTTTTTCGACGATGACGATATCCTTAAAGCTTCCGTCGGCAAGGCAAACTCTGCCGTGAAGAGCAAGAGGAATAGCCGTCCACTGATACTTCTTGATGCCGCCGTAGTAGTGGGTTTTCAAAAA
>JAZRTW010000030.1:0-7280 GCA_045652265.1 Eubacteriales bacterium
TTTTTCGATAAGAACCTGATGAACGGGGGAGAGCTTAAATGCATTCGTGCCTATTTCAATAAGCTCTTCTTCGTTATATGCAAAGCCGCCACCCGTACCGCCGAGCGTAAACGCGGGGCGCAAAACTACGGGATATCCGATACGAAGCGCCGCGTCTTTAGCTTCTTCCAAAGAGTACGTTATCTCCGAAGGGATAACGGGCTCGCCGACGGATTGGCAGAGCTCTTTGAAAAGCTCTCTGTCCTCTGCTCTTTCAATACTTTCGCTGCTCGTGCCGAGAAGCTCAACTCCGCACTCGGCAAGAACGCCCTTCTTCTCAAGCTGCATCGCAAGGTTAAGACCCGTCTGTCCGCCGATACCGGGAACGATGGCGTCGGGACGCTCGTGACGTATTATTTTTGCTACGTATTCAAGCGTCAAAGGCTCCATATATACCTTGTCCGCGATGGAAGTATCCGTCATTATCGTAGCGGGGTTGGAGTTTACCAAAACTACCTCGTAGCCTTCTTCTTTAAGCGCAAGACAAGCCTGCGTTCCCGCGTAGTCGAATTCAGCCGCCTGACCGATGACGATGGGGCCTGAGCCAATTATAAGTATCTTTTTTAAGTCCGTTCTTTTTGCCATTTTTATATCCTCCCGATTATCTTTCCTTTTGCCGACGTGAGCACGTTTTTACCGTAGACCTTAAAGTTCTCGAACGGAGTGCTTTTTCCCATCGACAAAAATTCTTTTGAATCTATTGTGTAGCTTTCGCTTAAATCCCAAACGCAGAAATCGTTTTCGCTTATGGGTATTCCGAATCGCTTTTTCGGATTTATGCTCATAAGCTCTATAAGCTTCTCAAGGCTTATCACGTTTTCCTTTACAAGATATGTGTAAAGGAGAGGGAAGGCAGTTTCTATACCGACGACCCCCATATTGCTTCCCGAAAGCCCTTTAGACTTTTCTTCAAGACTGTGCGGTGCGTGGTCGGTTGCAATCATATCTATCGTGCCGTCTCTTATACCCTCTATAAGAGCATCTTTGTCGGTCTTGTCGCGAAGCGGCGGGTTCATTTTGAAGCGCCCTTCTTCTTTAAGGTCGCTGTCGTCTAAAAGTAAATAGTGCGGCGCCGTTTCGCAGGTGACGTCAAGCCCCTCTGCTTTGGCTTTTCTGATAAGCTCCACGCTTTCCTTCGTGCTGACGTGGCAGACGTGATAGGAACAGCCCGTTTCCCTTACAAGCTCAAGGTCTCTTTCTATCGGTTTCCATTCGCTCTCGGAGCATATACCTTTATGCGAGTGCGCTTTTGCATATTCGCCGTCGTGGATATACCCGCCGAAAAGAAGGGAGTTATCCTCGCAATGCGCGGCGATTATCTTACCCAAAGCCTTCGCCTTAAGCATTGCCGCTTTCATCATTTCCCTTGACTGAACGCCCCGTCCGTCGTCGGAAAAAGCGAGCACGTATGGTGCAAGTGCGTCCATATCCGCAAGTTCCTTGCCTTGTTGCCCCACTGTTATCGAGCCGTAGGGAATGACGTTTATCACGGCGTCTTTTTCTATGATGTCGAGCTGCTTTTTTAAATTCTCATAGGAATCGGGGACGGGTGAAAGATTCGGCATACTCATAACGTGGCTGTATCCGCCTGCCGCCGCCGCTCTTGTGCCAGTCGCTATCGTTTCTTTATAAGAAAAACCCGGCTCTCGCAAATGTACGTGTACATCTGCGAAACCGGGAAAAACGGAATACTTATCAAACGAGGCACTTATACCGCCGAAAATATGGGAAAACGAATTTAAAACTTCGCTCTGGAATTGTTTTAAGCTGCGGTACTCCATTCTTATCCTCCAAAAAAAGCCTACCGAAAACGGCAGGCTGATACACAAATCCGAAGGGGCATAGCCTGCCTCTGCGAAACGTATTATCATCTTGTCGATATCACGGTATCGAATTAAAGATTTATTTCTTATAGATAATACTACATTTACACCTTCTTGTCAATACGCAAAGCCTAAATTTATTAAGTATTTTCAAAAATTTACCGTAAATATTTGAGTCGCGGTGCTTATCGTGCCTTTTTCGAAAATAACTTTGTATCCTTTTTCTCTCGGTATGACCGTAGCAAGCCCAAAATTTCTTTCGATAGCTCTTTCCGTGTCCTCAAAAAAGCTTGAGTCGAAGTTTTTTCTTCTGCTTGCAACACTCTTTATCTCGCAAATTATTTTTCTTTTTTTCGCTTTCGGTATCTTCCACGGAAAAAGGCCGTCGTAAACGTGGCAGAATTTGATCGTTTTATTATTACGTGTAACGGAAAATTCGAAAACGCGTAAATTCCCCACGGTGCTTTCGGCGTAATCCACGTATGACTCGCCTTTGTTTTTTTCGAGCGCCTTGCAAAGCCCGCCTGTGTACACGGCGTTTATCCTTTTGGCAAGAGAGCCCTTTTTCTGTACTTGAGGGATATATCCTCTTACGTTTTTTACGAGCGTATCGACGGGAGTTTTTTTGAATGAAATTTCCATAAAATCACGACTTTCTACTTGACTTTGTATTTAATGATGGTAAAATATACCTATAATCTCGGATAAGGCAGGTGGCACGATGAAGTACGTAATCTGGGGACTAAAAGGAATGTTCATAGGCGGAACTATGCTTATTCCCGGAGTAAGCGGCGGCACTATGGCGATAATTCTCGGCGTATACCAAAGGCTTCTTCATGCGGTTGCCAACATAAAGAAGGATTTTAAAAACAGCGTGTTTACGCTGCTTCCCTTTGCTTTGGGAGGCGCTCTCGGAGCCGTTATTCTTGCCTATCCCATCGAAAAGCTTCTCTTGATGTTCCCCTTGCCCGTGATGTATTTCTTCGTCGGTTCTGTGGCGGGCGGAATACCGCTTCTTCTTCGCAAGGCTTTTTCCGACGAAAATAAGCGCTCGTTTAAGCTAAAAGACGTAACCGCAATTTTTTTGGGTATCGCGGTGACTCTCGTTTTCAGCATCATTCCCGAGAACATTCTCGACGTATCGGGCTCATCGGGCATAACCGCGTTTTTCATCTTTTTTGCAATCGGTATCATTTGCTCGCTGACGCTTATGCTTCCGGGGATAAGCACCTCGTATATGCTTCTCATCTTGGGTGCTATAGGCACGGTGTATAGGGCGTTTGAGACACTTGACGTATCCGTTTTGCTTCCTATGGTGCTCGGTGCGCTTTTCGGAATGCTTTTGTTTTCACGTATTATCGAGGCACAGCTTCGTCTTCATCCGCGCACATCGTTTTTGACGATCTTCGGATTTATAATCGGCTCGGTCGTTCAGCTTGTGATAAAGCCTGTCGTAGCGTTAGATCCGTTTTCAATTCGCTTTGTGCCGCAAACTCTTTCTGCGCTTCCTACGGGAATCGAGTGGGTAATATGTCCGCTTCTTTTCGCACTCGCCTTTACTCTTATGTTTATGATATCAAAATCCGAAAAATAACTTGACAAACCGAAAGCGGCGGTTTATAATACCGTTTGTGAAAAATACGATTTTCCGTACCGAGAGTACGGGGCTCGGGCAATATGCTCGGGTGATGAGGGAAGAACGGTGCAAGTCCGTCGCAACAGCCATTGCCGTAAAGTCGGAATGCTCATCATCTCGTTATAACGGCAAGGCCTTTGGGTAGGGAAAGGAAGAGCGTTTTTTGCAGATTTGTGTCTGCTTCTTCGGCATTTCGCACTTTAAAGGCAAGGGGATATCCCTTGCTTTTTCTTATCTTCGGCTTTGTTATTCACGGAAAATATAAAACCGAAAGGAAAAGAAAAATGAAAAAACTGTTATGTACTTTACTTGCAATTCTTATGCTTGCGGGGGTATTTGCTGCTTGCACGAAGAAGGATTTAGGACCGCTTTGGGAAAGCGCTGCCTATACGGAAAACACCGAACTCGGAGAGGGTAAGACAACTATTACTCTTGATGTAGTCGCGGGAGATAAGACCGTAACCTTTACGCTTAAGACGGACAAGACCGTTCTCGGCGACGTATTAAAAGACAATAATCTCGTAGAGGGAGACGAGGGAGAGTTCGGACTTTATATCACGTCCGTCAACGGAATTGAAGCCTCCTGGGAAAAAGACCAGGCTTATTGGAGCGTTTCCAAAAACGGCGAAATGCTTATGACCGGAGTCGACAGCACGAATATCGCAGACGGCGAAAAGTATGAGCTCACCTACACGAAGTAAAAGGTATTACCTGTTTTATTTGGTCATATTCGCCGTATTCGGAGCGATGATGTTCATATCAAGACTTGTTCTTGCGGTGTTGCCGAACATTCATTTAATTGCGATGTTCATTATGATCTTTACGGCGGTTTACAGAGTGTACGCTTTGATACCTATTTACATCTACGTTTTTTTAGAAGGATTTATGAGCGGATTCAGCCCTTGGTGGATACCTTACATATATATATGGACTGTATTATGGGCTATTTGCATGTTGTTGCCGAAGAATATGCAAGAGAAAACCTCATATATCGTCTATCCCGTATTGGGTGCTTCGCACGGAATTTTTTTCGGTGTACTGTATGCACCCGTGCAGGCAATCATGTTTAATCTCGGGTTTGAGGGAATGATAACTTGGATAGCTTCAGGCTTTTGGTATGACGTTTTGCACGGTATCGGAAACTTTGCCACGGGATTTCTCGTGTACCCGTTTGTTATGCTTTTGAAAAAGTTAGATTCAATATATGCTAAAAAAAGGTGAATTTTCTCACCTTTTTTTAATTTTGTCCATTGTGTTTTTGTTATATAGTGCTATTATGGAATTCGTATGAAGTGAGGTGCTTATATGATTTTTGCCAAAAAACAGTTGCAAATAACGGAAGGAAAAATACTTCCAAATACCATAAGATACACCATTCCGATAATCTTCACGAATCTCTTGCAGGTATTCTACGTTTCCGCAGGTATGTTCGTGCTCGGAAATTTTTCCGGTAACGAAAACGCTCTCGGAAGCGTCGGAAATGCCAACACTATAGTAAACCTTATCCTTTCCATCTTCATCGGTTTCGGCGCGGCGGTAAACATCGTTGTATCCGAGGCGATAGGTGCGGGCGATAAGGCTCGTGCAAAACGTGCCGTACATACGTCGGTGCTCCTGGCGCTCATTCTCGGTGCTGTTGTCGGTGTCGTCGGATACATATTTGCGCCTACCTTCCTTACATGGATGGGCACGGACGTAGCATTTTTTGAAGGTTCCGTGCAATATATGCAGATATATTTTGCAGGTACGATAGCAAACCTTTTGTACTTTTTCTGCGCGGGTATACTTCGCGCTAAAGGCGATGCCGTTCATCCTCTCGTATTTTCGACTATCGGCGGCCTTTGCAACGTACTCTTGAATCTGCTTTTTGTTATCGTGTTCGGTATGGACGTTGACGGTGTCGCTTACGCGACCGTTGCAGCTCAGGTTATCCAAGCCGTTCTTATCGTCGTTTATATGTTCGGAAGAAATGAAGACGATCCTTGCGGACTCAAGATGAAGGAATTCGGATTTGACTTACGCGTATTCAAAGACTTGTTCTTTATCGGAATGCCGCTTGTTATAAGAAGTGCCGCATTCGGATTCTCGAACATCATAATTCAAGTCGGCATAAATTCTCTCCTACCCATCTACGTTACCGCAAATACAGCCGCATACAACATCGAAAGCTATATCTATAACGTCTTAAACGCCTTCCACCATACCGCTCTTACGTTTACGGCGCAAAACTACGGCGCACGCAAGCTTAAGAGAATGAAGAAGACGATGTATACCCTAATGGCAACCGTAACTGTTATAGGGCTTGTACTCGGCGGACTTGCTGTCATCTTTGCCGAACCGCTTGTTGCAATATTTACAAAGGTGCCCGAGGCAGTGCCGCTCGGAAGAATCAAGCTTTTGTACGTTGCAATACCGTATCTCGTATGCGGTATTACGGAGGTGCTTACGGCTATGCTTGCATCTTTGGGATATTCGGGACTTTCCACGATAATATGTCTTGCGGGCGTATGCGGAATAAGAATAGCGTGGGTATATACCGTTTTCCAAAAGTTCCACACATTTGAAATGCTGTTCTTCTCGTATCCGCTTTCTTGGTCGGTAACGGCTATAGTGCTTTACATCGCGACCTTGGTCGGCTATAAGAAGAAGGCGGCGATTTTGAGTGAAAAAGGACTTCTCGACCCCACTTGACGAGCCTAAACGAGATAATATCGAAAAAAGGTGAATGTTTTTTCACCTTTTTTTTGTTTTCCTATTGCTTTTTCATTTTGTTGTGCTATATTGTTCTTGTACGGAAAAGAGGTGCTTGTATGCTTTTTTCAAAAAAGAATCTGCAGATAACCGAGGGTAAAATACTCCCGAATGCGATTAGGTATACTATTCCGATAATCCTTACGAATCTGCTGCAGGTGTTTTATAATTCCGCAGATATGTTCGTTTTGGGAAATTATTGCGAAAACGAGTATGCTCTCGGAAGTGTCGGATGCACTTCTTCGCTTATAAGCCTTATACTTTCACTGTTTTTGGGATTCAGTGCCGCAATAAGCGTGACCGTATCCAAAGCGATAGGAGCAAAGAATAAGAAGCTTGCACAACGAACCGTTCATACGGCGGTGCTTCTTGCTCTTATACTCGGGGTTGCAGTCACATTTATCGGAATTATGTTCACTCCCACTTTCCTTTCTTGGATGGGCACACAAGCTGATTACTTTGACGGCGCCGTAAAATATATGCAGATATATTTTTCCGGTTCTGTAGCAAACCTTATGTACTTTTTCTGTTCGGGAATACTTCGTGCCAAAGGTGATACCGTGCGCCCGCTTATATTTTCGTCCATCGGCGGTGCTTGCAACGTAGTGCTGAACTTGGTATTTGTACTTGTGTTTGGCATGGACGTGGACGGTGTTGCCATAGCGGCGGTTGCCGCCCAAGTTATACAGGCTACCCTTACCCTTATACATATGTTCCGCGCAAGGTTCGATGACCCGTGCAAACTCAAGATTAAAAGACTGCGCTTTGATATGCATATATTCAGCGAACTCGTCAGAGTCGGTATTCCGCTCGGACTTCGAAGCAGTGCGTTCGGTATCTCGAACGTCATTATTCAGACGGGCGTAAATTCCCTGCCGCCTATTTACGTTACGGCAAACACTGCGGCAAGCAACGTCGAAACTTACATATTCAATATACTTAACGCCTTCTACCATACGACGCTTACCTTTACGTCACAAAACTACGGTGCGCGCAATTTCAGGAGAATGAAGAAGACGATGTATACCTTG
>JAZRTW010000031.1:0-2161 GCA_045652265.1 Eubacteriales bacterium
AGCTCCACGGGAGTTTCACCCTTGCTCTCTCGGCAACCTCACCCATCGTTTGCGACGCTCTTAACGCTCGAACTGTGGCTATAAGGGAGTATCATTATCCTTTCCGCTTGTCGTCGCCCACGAACTGCTAAATCCATTTTACGACGCTGTGTTTCTCGCTCGTTCCCGTGTGGGAAGTCTTGGCGCACCCGTCGCTCGGCTCGGAGCAAAAAGAACGTATCCGATTTGCCCTATACTGCGTCGCCGTTATCTTGCGTCGCTTTCTTTGTCAAGGAACGTGAGAGGTAAGATTTTGTACGCTCGCGGAAAGGGGTGGGCGCAAGCGCACGTTTTAATCAAACCTCAAAATCAAGAACGGCTCGCATAAGCCTTGAACGTAGTCTATCGCGTATGTCCTCGTCAATGCCGTAATATGTATTGCCGCGTTCGTCGCGGAGCTTACGGACGGATAAAGAAGCGATATACCCCTCATAATGCTGTATAACAATTTTCATTGCTTCGGGGTCGCCCTTTGTCGCGGCTACAATGACGGGATAAGGCAATAAACCGCGCTCGTCTTGATCGCTGATATTACCATTCGCTTGTTTCATCATCATTTGCGCGTTCCTCCAAAAATTGTTTTAGGGTTTCCAAAGAGCTTGTCCGTCTGTACTGTATCGTACTTCTCGGAATGTTATAGAGCTTGGCAATATCCGCGTCGCTCATATCGTGGAAGTAGTACAGCATAACAGCATTGCGCTTTTCTTCGGGCAATGTACGGAGAGCTTCGGCTAACAGTTCGGGGGTAATTCTCTTACCGCCCACACGGAAAGAATTGTCGTGATCTTCGCCGTCATTAGGAGCGTCAACCGTGTAAAGCTCATTTTCTTCTTCGGGCGTCAGATCGGAAAAGCTGACAAAGTGTTTTTGATAGCGTTTCACATCTCTGTGTGCATTGCTCGCTTCGCATTTCAACGCCTTTTTGCAAAAGCCGTTAAAAGCACAACGTACTTGAAATTGGGTACGAGTTGGTTCATTCAAGGTGTTCACCTCCTTTCGCAACCGCGAAAGCGGGTGATAGGTTGATTTCCCCTTTCGTTACCCACACCACCGCATTTTGAAAATTGCCAAATAAAAACGGTGATTTTTTTGAAAATTTTTTTGAAAAAGACAAAATGCGCCCGTTCGCAAGACGCGAACGAGCGCAAAAAGAATTGTAAGCAGTATTAAGTTGAATTGTCAGTTCATACTCATAGCCGTAATATCCCGAAAAAGTATCAAAGCTTTTTTTGACCGTAGGATATTAGGCGGGTGAGTATTGAAAAAAATTAACACGGCGTACCTCCATTAGATACCGCCGTGTGTGGTTAGTAAGTCGTCATTGGTTTGTGGTAAACGCAAAGAAACGGCGGCTTTTTCAAAACCGCCGTTAGGCTTCTGTATTTTGTTTAGGCGCGTGAAAATACTGCCGCCAAATCAACGGTTTTTTTTATTTCCGTTTGACGGCTCGGTGTTTATTTGTTTCAAGCGTTTTTATAGGGGCACAAAAGGCGGCACCCGATGAGGTACCGCCTTTTCTTGTGGTAGTCGTCGATTGATCGGCGGCTGATTATTTTTCTGTCGAGAGCGTGATCTGTTGATCTTCGATTTTATAGAAAAACTCAACTAACACGCCTTCGGGTCCTTGGTTAAGTTCGGCTGGAGTAGAGGGTTCTCCGTGCTGTAATGTTGTTAACCAAACGCTAATACTGCCAGAGGCTTCGGGCTTCTCGCCGATGTACTTGAATGTAAAAGTATCATAGTAGCAAGTATGGGTAAAATTTGTGGTATCCGCAATGAAAAACTTTTCATTGGTAAAATCACTGATTGTGTAAGTGTATTTATCTCTATAAACATTTTCTTGTGAATCAGTTATTTCAAAATCTGTTGCGTATATTTCCATAGTGGCGTAATTATACCAGTTTGCCGCTTGGCCATAGCCCACTCGAATATCAAAAGAATCGGTCAAAGGCATAGTGCATTCGGATGGTAACTCAGCCACAATATCTAAACTCGGCGATGGTTTCGATGGCCTTACAATATTGTTTTCAGCTTTGTCATTAAAACAACCTGAAAAGATGGTCAGACACAACGTTATCGTAAGTATTGTTAATAATATTCGTTTCATTTTTTTCCCTTTCCT
>JAZRTW010000032.1:0-10561 GCA_045652265.1 Eubacteriales bacterium
AGCGACAGCACCACTAACAGAGTTGTAAGTAGGCAAACTCTTACAAACAGCGAAAGCGGTAAAACAAACAGCATAAGCGTAGACACTCCCGATATTGCCTTAAGTCTTATTGAGGAAACAAGGGTGCTTCCCTACGCCATCTACAACATAACCATAACCGCACCCGGCTATTACGATTATACCGTAAGAGGAGTGCAAGTGTTTGCCGACAGAGTAAGCATTCTCGAAGCGGAGCTTCTTCCGCTTCCCGTCGGAACTTCATCGGGCACGAGCCTTATTGATATCCCCACGCACTCGCTTTTTGCACCCATAGCCCCTATAGACAGGAACCAAGTATACGATAACAGCCCCACGGTACTCTCGCGGGTAGTTATACCCGAATACGTGACCGTCCACCTCGGCGCTCCTAACCAAAGTGCCCGCAACGTCACGGTGAGATTTCCCGATTACATAAAAAACGTCTGCTGCAGTGAGATATATTCAACCTGGCCGACGGAAGCTATAAAGGCGAATATTTACGCACAGATATCTCTTACGCTTAACCGTATCTACACCGAATGGTATAGGAGCAGAGGCTATAACTTCGATATCACAAACTCCACAGCGTACGACCAATACTTCGTTTACGGAAGAAACATCGAGCAGAACATAAGCGACCTTGTTGACGGTATGTTCACGATGTACGTGCGCAAGGTCGGCACACTTAACCCCTACTATACTGAATACTGCGACGGAAGCTCGGTGTGGTGTCCCGGTATGAAGCAATGGGGTACAGTAACGCTTGCAAACAACGGCTACAACGCGCTTCAGATACTGCGCTACTATTACGGCACGGATATCGAAATAGTCGAGGCGGAGATAGTCGAGGGTGTTCCCTCATCGTATCCCGGCACACCCCTTCGTGTCGGCTCTACGGGAAGTGCCGTTTCCACGATCCAAAGACAGCTTGCAAGGATAGCGCAAAACTATCCTTCGATAGGAACCGTCCCCATCGACGGCGTATTCGGGCAGGCAACGGAAAACGCAGTAAGGCGCTTCCAAAGCATATTTAACCTAAGTTCCGACGGCGTGGTGGGAAGCGCTACGTGGTATAAGATATCCTATATCTACGTTGCGGTCAAACGCCTCGCCGAGCTTTCAAGCGAAGGCGAAAGCTACGCGGGTGAGGGTGTATATCCCGGAAGCCCCTTAAGGCTCGGCTCTACCGGTAGCTCCGTATCAAGCCTTCAATATTATATAAACGTCATCGCAAACACCGTAAGCTTCGTCTCGTCTCTTACCGTTGACGGTATTTTCGGCTCGGGCACGGAAAGCTCTGTAAGGCAGATACAAAGCCTGTACGGACTTACGGTAGACGGCATCGTCGGGCAAGCGACCTGGAACGCAATATATAATCTTTACAAAGCCATAATCGACAACGCGGAGATAACAGTCGGCGCGGATTATCCCGGCACGCCGCTTACCATAGGCTCAAGGGGCGAAAACGTAAGGCTTATGCAAAGCTTCCTTGCGTCTATCGCAGGCGTATTTACGAATATCCCCTCTCCTGCAGTCGACGGAATATTCGGTACGGGTACGCAAAGTGCGGTAAGGGCGTTCCAGACGATATTCGGGCTAACTGCCGACGGCATAATCGGAGAGCAGACTTGGGATAGAATAACGGAAGTGTTTGCATCCGTCACGGATCTTGCGTATCCCGGAGAGCCTGTTAGAGTCGGCTCGTCGGGTACGGCGGTAAGAGAGCTTCAGGAGATGCTTAACTTCGTGGGTAAGACCTATACCTCCATTCCCAACTTGAACGTAGACGGAGCCTTCGGCACCGGCACGCAAAGCGCCGTGCGCGAATTTCAGCGTATCTTCGGACTTACGGTCGACGGAATAGTGGGAAGCGCTACGTGGAACGCGCTCCTTCGCGAATACCTCGTGCTTTTATATAACCCACTTGCATCGGACGCAAACGTATATCCGGGCACGCCTCTTACCGTGGGAAGCCGTGGCGAAAACGTGCTTCGCATACAAAGCTATCTTAACAACATCGGTAACGTATATACCACCGTGCCTTCTCTTACCACAGACGGAGTATTCGGTACGGCTACGGCGCGCGCAGTAAGCGCTTTGCAGGAGATATTCTCGCTTACCGAGGACGGTATCGTCGGCGAAGAAACATGGAATCTTATCGTAAACCTCAACCTCGCGCTATCACAGTACGTATACGGCGGCGCGGCACTCTACAGAGGCTCGTCGGGCGATAAGGTAGTACAACTTCAGACTTTCCTAAACGGTATCGGCGAAGCATATCCGTCCATTCCCTCCGTCACGGTTGACGGAGTATTCGGCACGGCGACGGAAAGCGCGGTAAGAGCCTTCCAGACGCAGTTCGAGCTCAATGCCGACGGCATCGTCGGACGTAATACGTGGAACGCGCTCCTTAGAGAGTATTTTATTTTCTATTTCACGGGAAGAAGCCGCGACACAGATTATCCCGGCACACCTCTCGAAATAGGCTCTACAGGCGATGCCGTGCGCTTTATGCAAAGCTCGCTTAACGAGATATCCGCTCTCTTTGACGAAATACCCTCTCTTACCGTAGACGGCATATACGGCGAAAAAACTGCCGAAGCAGTAAGGCTTTTCCAACAGCTATTCGGACTTTCCGAAGACGGCGTAATAGGCAGAGAAACGTGGGAGCTTATCGTCAGCATAACCGGACAGATAAGTGAAGACGCTTACGGCGGAACATCTTTAAGACTCGGAAGCCGCGGCGACGAGGTAAGACGTCTTCAAGAGCTTTTGTCCGCTTTAAACGCAAGCTATCCGCAGATACCCGTTCTTGCCGCAGACGGTATTTTCGGCGAACAAACACAAAGTGCCGTAATTGCTTTCCAGCAATTATTTAACCTCTCTCCCGATGGCATCGTGGGAGAGATGACTTGGAATACACTTTTAAAGGAGAATATACTTATTATGAATTCACAAATTCCCGCACCCTCGGACGTATATCCCGGCACCGCCTTACGCTTGGGCTCGTCGGGCGCAAACGTCCTTAAAATGAAAAACTATCTCAATATCATTGAGCCCTATTACAGCACCTTAAATCGAAATAGCGCCGGCTCCTATTTCGACAGACAAATGGACAGCAACGTAAGAGCGTTCCAGTCTCTGTTTTCTCTTTCCGTCGACGGCGTTATAGGCGAGGCGACCTGGAATAAGATAGTCGAGATAAAAGACGCCGTCTTGGCAGACGCTTACGGCGGAACGCTCCTTCGCTACGGCTCATCGGGCGCGCAGGTAAGAAAGCTCCAGGAAAGACTTAACCTTGTGAGAAACTACTATAGCGGCATACCCGCACTCTCCGAGGACGGAATTTTCGGCTACAATACCCAAAACGCCGTTATCGCTTACCAGAGAGCAAAGGGGCTTTCCCAAGACGGCATCGTAGGCAGAAACACCTGGAATGCCCTTATCGGCGACTACTATCTTTACTATGACGGCACGGAGCCCAGAACAGAGCCCTACCCCGGTACGCTCCTTCGCGTCGGAAGCTCGGGAAGCGACGTTTTGAAGATGCAGAGATATCTTAACACCATCTCTACCGTCTACACGAGTATCGGAAGGCTCACTCCCGACGGCATTTTCGGCTCAAGAACGAGAGCTTCCGTGCAGGCTTTCCAGAGAATATTCGGACTTTCCCCCGACGGCATAATCGGCCCGCTTACGTGGGATAGAATAGTAAGCGTTAAAAACGATATCGAAAACGGCTCGTTTAACGCTTCTTTTCAGGAAAACGCACCCGTAGTAAACGATTCCGCCGCAATTCAGTTTAGCGAGCTTTCCCTCGGTAGCCGCGGCGACAGCGTACTTGAATATCAGCGCCTTGTAAACCGCATCGCAAACCAAAGCGGCGAAATATCTCCCGTAGAGGAAAACGGAATCTTCGGCTTTGCTCTGCAAAATACGACGAGGGCGCTTCAAAGACTTTTAGGCGTAAATGAAAACGGAATAATAACCCAAGATTTCTACGAAATGCTTAGGACAATGTAAAAAAACAGCAAAGGGGCGACCTATAAGGTCGCCCCTAGGGTTTTATTTTCATCGGCTTATAGCCTAAATCTCTAAATTCTGCCTATATTTCCTTAAACATCTCCGGCAGAAGCTCGCCAAGAGTGTATTTTTTAACGTCTTTTCCGTCGACACATATAATTTCAAACGTATCGGTACAAAATTCCGCGAGCATTTGGCGGCAGACGCCGCAGGGGAAACAGAAATCATTTATTTCCTCGCCCACTTTTCCGCCGACTATGGCTATCGCCTCAAATTCGCGTTCGCCCTCGCTTACCGCCTTGCAAAGCGCCGTTCTCTCGGCGCAGCTCGTAGGGGAAAATGCCGCGCTTTCCACGTTACAGCCGCCGTATATGTTACCGCTTGCCGACAAAAGCCCCGCGCCTACGGCAAAGTTTGAGTACGGGCAGTACGCCATTTCTCTGAATTTAAGCGCCTCTTTTATTAAAAAATCATCTCTTGACATCATCGTTTTTTCCCTCCTTGTTCCACGTGGAACAATTTTCTTTCATTATTTCCAACGCTTTCGTAAATATGCCTTCAAGCACCTTTAAATAGTTTTTGCCGTCATCTTTTTGCATTCTGTAAGTCAAATGCGCGATTCCCGACGGGGAAAGCAGTATTTTCCCGTAATATTCCTTTGCCGAAGCGAGTCTGCCCCACAGCATCGGGTCGAGCTCTGCGGGGAATATGACGAGATTTCCTTCCATTACCTTAATGCTGTCAATCTTTAAGCTCATCGCAAGGCTCTTAACGTACGCGGACGCAATAAGCTGCATTACTTCCTTCGGAATATCCGAAAATCTGTCGCACAGCTCGTCTATGACGCTCTCCATTTCCTCTTTCGAGCTTATCGCCGCTATCTTGCGGTATACGTCTATTCTCATTCTCTCGGAATAGATGTAATTTTTAGGTATAAACGCGCTTATCGGCAGATCCATCGTGACCTCGTGGAAGGTATGCGTTTCTACGGCTTTTTCGTCGTTTTGCGCTATTTTCAGCTCCCTTACCGCCTCGTCGAGTATCTTGACGTATAAATCGTAGCCGACTGCGCTTATCTGTCCGTGCTGTTCTGCACCGAGGATATTACCCGCGCCGCGTATCTCCATATCGCGCATCGCAATCTTAAAGCCCGCGCCGAACTCCGTATAGTCCCTTATCGCCGTAAGTCTTTTCGTCTGTTCCTCGGAAAGCGTCTTTCCGACGGGGTAGGTGAAGTAGGCGTAGGCGCGCCTTGAGCTTCTGCCGACTCTTCCGCGAAGTTGGTGGAGCTGGGAAAGTCCCATTCTGTCGGCGTTTTCTATAATAAGCGTGTTTGCGTTGGGTACGTCTATGCCCGTTTCTATAATCGTGGTGCAAACGAGTATGTCCGTATCGCCGGAAACGAGGCTTTGCCATATTTTTGATAGGTTTTCCTCGTCCATGGAGCCGTGCGCCGTACGTATTACTGCGTCGGGGTGGAACCTTTGAAGCTTTGCCGCAACAGTGCGCAGTGCGGAAACGCGGTTAATGAGATAAAACACCTGCCCGCCGCGTGCAAGCTCCTTACTTACCGCGTCGTTTATTATGCCGTCGTCATATTCGCAGACGTAGCTTTGCACGGGGTATCTGTCCTGCGGCGCTTCGTCGAGCACGCTCATATCGCGAATTCCGCTCATCGCCATATTAAGCGTTCGGGGTATAGGCGTTGCGGAGAGCGTTAGTACGTCTACGTTCTTGAATTTTTCCTTCAGCGCCTCTTTCTGCTCCACGCCAAAGCGTTGCTCCTCGTCTA
Organism: Eubacteriales bacterium; assembly: GCA_045652265.1. GTDB lineage: Bacteria > Bacillota > Clostridia > Oscillospirales > CAG-272 > CALCTE01. The sequence goes on from JAZRTW010000032.1 coordinate 5,834, forward strand.
TTATAAGAAGTCCGAGGTCTTTAAACTCTATATCCTTTTGAATTATACGGTGTGTGCCGACGACTATATCTACGTCGCCGCGTTTCAAGTGACGAAGCACGTCTTCTTGCTTTTTATCGCTTACGAAACGGCTTAAAAGCTCAATTTTTACGGGATAGCCGTTCATTCTGGCACATAAAGTCTGGTAGTGTTGCCACGCAAGAATGGTCGTCGGTACGAGGATCGCGACCTGCTTTCCGTCCGATACCGCCTTAAAGGCGGCGCGCAGAGCAACCTCGGTCTTACCAAAGCCGACGTCGCCGCATAAAAGGCGGTCCATAGGGGACGTGCTTTCCATATCCGCCTTTATTTCGCTTATCGCTTGAAGCTGACCGTCCGTTTCCTCGTATTCAAAGCCTGATTCAAATTCCTCCTGCCACTCGGTATCGGGCGAAAAAGCAAAGCCTTTCGCCTCTTTACGCTCCGCGTAGAGCTTAACGAGCTTTTCCGCCATCTGCTTTACTTCTTTTTTGACGCTCTGCTTCGCCCTTGACCAATCGTTTGTCGATAGTTTCGAGAGCTTTAGCTTGTTATCGTCCGCGCCCGCACCGATATATTTGCTAACCATATCAAGACTGCCGACGGGCACAAATAATACGTCCGTTCCCGCGTATTTTATTTTAATGTAGTCTTTCGTAACGCCCTTATCGCTTATACTCTCGATTCCGCAGAATATTCCTATGCCGTAGGACGCATGCACGACGTAGTCGCCCACGTTCAAATCGGCGTAGGATATTATTTTTTGCGTGCTGTTTTTGTATTTTGAGGAGATTTCTCTCCTTTTCATTCTTAAAACGGCGTCTTTTTTCTTTTCAAGCTTTTCTCTTTGCGTTTTTACGTCGCAAAGAAGCACGGTTTTAGTATAGGCGCTCTCGTATCCCGTCTCAAGCCGCCCCGAAACGATGACCGTTTCGCCCGCCTTGGCTACATAGTCCTCGTCTGTATACGCCTTTATTCCGCGCTCGGAAAGCATTTCGGCAAGAGGAGCTTTCGCCTCTTTTTTGCCCGCCGAAAGATAAATTTTATAGCCTAGCTTCATATAGTGGCTTATATCGTCGCATAAAAGAGCAATATCGTAGCCGCCCTGCGCACCGTGCTTTATGTTAAACGGATAGAGTCCGTCGTATTTTAAATTTCCTACGGAGCTTGCGATGTTGTTTTGCACTACACCGCCCAAAATCTGCAAATTTTCGTCAATACTTTGTGCGCTTTCGTATACGTTTAAATATTCTCCCCTTGAAATTCCCTTTTCCAAAACGGCGGATATCGCTTCTTTCATACGGAATTCGTACGCGGACGCCGCCGAATTTACAGCCTTGTAGTCCTTGACGTACATAAATGAATTTTTGGGAAGATAATCAAAAAGCGTCTCGCCGTTTTCGTATACGAGCCCGAAAAATGCGTCAAGAAAGGGGAAATCGAGTCCCGCTTCGAGTCTGTCGGCGGCGCTTTTTACTCGCTCGCGCGTACTGTTTATACGCTCTATCTCAAATAAAAGCTCCTTTTCCCTTTCCTCACCGCAAGCTTTTTTGCGCTCTTTTGTAAGACGCTGTTTTTCTTTTTCGCCCTTTTCCTTTATACGCTCTTTTGTAAGCTCAAGCTCGTTTTTTATCTTTAGAATTGCTTTTTCGTCCAAAAGAAGCTCTTTACAGGGTAAAAGCTCTATTTCTTCTATATTATCGAGCCTTCTTTGGCTCTCTATTTCAAAATATGCAAGGCTGTCTACGCTGTCCCCGAAAAATTCCACTCTTACGGGAAGCTCGGAAAAGGGCGGAAAAATATCGACGATACCGCCTCTTACGGCGTACTGCGACTTTCCGTCGACCATATCGACGCGCGAATAGCCACTCTCTGCCAAAAATCCGCACAGCTTATCAAACTCAAAGTCCTCACCGTAACGAAGGCGTATACTGTGGCTTTCAAGCACCGCTTTCGGCAGAGTTTTTTGCAAAACCGCTTCCGATGTCGTTATGACTATCGAGCATTTTCCCTTCGCGACGGCGCTTAAAGCGGATATCCTTATCTGCTCCCAACCGTGGCTTGCGCCCTCGTAATCGGATAAAACGAACTCCCTTGGCGGAAAATAGCACACATTATCCGTAAATTCGCCGATTTCCGCGCGTAATTTCATCGCCGTTTGCTCGTCGGCAACAAGAAGCACCATAGTACCTCCGAGGTCTTTTGACAACGCGCTTATAAATACGCTTTCCGCCGTGCCGTAAAGACCGCCCGCAAGGGCAAGCTTTCCTTTTGATATGGGCGAAATATCGGCAATAAGCCTTTTATATTCTTTTTCGTTTTTAAACTCGTCAATTATTCGTTTCATACATTTACCGTAATTTCAAGTTTCGTGTTACGTGCAAAGTCCAAAACTGCCAAAGTGCTTAAATCACACTTTGGCAGTTGTTCCACGTGGAACATTAAACGTCCAGATACTGTACGTACTTCGCGTTTTCCTGTATAAATTCTCTTCTCGGTTCGACTTTTTCGCCCATCAAAAGCGAGAATGCCGCGTCTGCCGCCATCGCGTCCTCGACGTTTACCTTAAGAAGCGTTCTCGTAGAGGGATCCATCGTCGTTTCCCAAAGCTGTTCGGGGTTCATCTCACCAAGACCCTTATATCTTGAAGCTTCTGCACCTTGTCCGAGCTCCTCCATATATTTATCTCTTTCCTCTTCATTAAACGCATAGCGAATTTGCTTGCCCTTATGCACCTTGAAAAGCGGCGGGTTTGCAAGATATACTCTGCCGTTTTCAAGTAAAGCTCTCATATAGCGGAAGAAGAATGTAAGTATAAGTATTCTTATGTGCGATCCGTCGACGTCGGCATCCGCCATAATTATTATCTTGCCGTAGCGGAGCTTTTCATCGTCATATTCCGTGCCGATTCCGCATCCGAATGCTTGAATTATCGGTATTACGGACGGGTTTGCGTATATTTTGTCGATTCTTGCCTTTTCGACGTTGAGTATCTTACCGCGAAGGGGCAATATTGCTTGATATTTACTGTCTCTGCCGTCCTTTGCAGAGCCTCCTGCAGAGTCTCCCTCTACGAGGAATATCTCGGTATTTTCCTTATTTCTGTCCTGGCAGTCCGCAAGCTTACCCGGAAGCGGAGAATTTTCAAGCGCTGACTTTCTTCTCGTCTGTTCTCTTGCTTTTCTTGCCGCTTCACGCGCTATAGACGCCTGGAAAGCCTTTTCAATTATAGTCTTACCTACCGAGGGGTGCTCCTCAAGATATGTGGAAAGCTTATCAAACACCATATTTTCGACAAGCGCTCTTATATACGTGTTTCCGAGCTTACTCTTGACCTGTCCTTCAAACTCGGCTTCGGGAAGCTTTACGCTTACGATAGCCGTGATGCCTTCCCTAACGTCGTCGCCCGAAAGCTCCTTATCGTTTGATTTGAGTATCTTCATCTTCTTGCCGTAATCGTTAAGCGCTCTGCGAAGTGCTCTCTTAAAGCCGTCCTCGTGCGTTCCGCCCTCTATTGTGTGGATATTGTTTGCAAACGAAAGTATCGTTTCATCGTATTTATCGTTATACTGGAACGCAACTTCTGCGTAGCTTCCGTCCTTTTCGCCTGCTATATAGATAATCTCATCGTGGAGATTATTGCTCATCTTCTTCTCGTTGAGCTGTTCAACGTAGCTTCTTATACCGCCCTCGTAGTAAAATTCGTCGCATCGAGGCTCGATAGCCGTATCGCCCGCGTTTTGTCCGCGAAGGTCTGTAAGCTTGATTCTGATGCCCGCGTTAAGAAAAGCCTGCTCGCGAAGCATAATTTTTACGGTATCGTAGTTTGCAACGGTCGTTTCGAAAATCTCGTCGTCCGCTTTAAAGCGTAAATAAAGTCCGTGTTCCTCGGTCTTTCCCTCGTCCTTTATGGGAACGATGACTTTACCTCTGGAAAATTTACCGTATTTCTTATTTCCGCCGTGGCAGTTTTCTATCTCCATCCACTCTGAAAGAGCGTTAACTACGGACGCACCTACGCCGTGAAGACCTCCGGATATCTAATATCCGCCGCCTCCGAATTTTCCGCCCGCGTGAAGAACGGTAAATACAACCTCAAGAGTAGATATACCGAGCTTTTGGTTTATACCGTCGGGTACGCCGCGTCCGTTATCTCTTACGGAAATACTGTTGTCGGGGTGTATCGTTACGGTTATAAGAGAGCAATGACCCGCGATAGCTTCGTCGATGGAGTTATCGACTATCTCTCTTATAAGATGGTGAAATCCCTTTTCACCCGTTGAACCGATGTACATACCCGGACGCTTTCTGACAGCTTCCAAGCCTTCAAGTACTTGTATTTGGTTTTCGTTATACTCTTGAGTTACCTTTTCTTCAAACATTTTGTAAGGGACTCCTTGTTAAAATATTTTTTTCTTATTGTTTCTTCTTATTATAGACGCCGTATTCAGCGACGAGAGGTAGGTCTTTTTATCGCATAAAACGAAGCTTCGGGGAATATCCTCGAAAACGCTCTCTATCCTTCCCTCTTTTTCCTCGGAATTTATAAATTCCCGCGAAGTTTTCATTATCGTTGCGTTATCAAGATCGAAAACGCCGATTATATCTTTATTTTTCAGTACACAACCGCTTCCGATGTGAATAAATACGTTTTTCATACTCTTTTGAAGCTTCCGTTTTTAACGTTTATCTTAACGCTTTCCGCGTCCT
>JAZRTW010000033.1:0-9750 GCA_045652265.1 Eubacteriales bacterium
ACTTATATCGTCGGGTGCGCATACAAAGCCGACGCGCATACCCGAGGAAAGAGTTTTGGAAAACGAGCCGCAGTATACTACGATGCCGTCGGTGTCCATACTCTTTATCGTGGGTACGTCTTCTCCGTCGAAGCGAAGCTCACCGTAGGGGTTATCCTCGATGATTATAATTTTGCTTTTTTTGCATATCTCGTATACCCTCTCGCGTCTTTCGGCGGTGAGAGTAACTCCCATCGGATTTTGGAACGTGGGAATTGTGTAAAGCACCTTAGCGTTTTCGTTTGCCGCTATAGCCGCTTCCAAGGATTCGGGGATAAGTCCGTTTTCGTCCATTTCAATGCCGACGAGCTTTACGCCGTATGAACGGAACGAATTTAAAGCGCCGATGAAGCTCGGACATTCGCAAAGCACGACGTCGCCTTCGTTGCAAAGCACCTTGCAGGCAAGCTCAAGTCCCTGCTGACCGCCCGACGTGACTGTTACGGTATCGAATTCGCGTCCGACGTTAAATTTCTCCTTGAGTCTTTTTGCTATCTTTTCGCGAAGGGGCATATAACCCTCGGTTATACCGTATTGAAGCGCGATGTTTGCTTCGTTTTCGAAAATCTCTTTAGAAAGCTTTGCAAACGCCTCTACGGGAAAGCTTTCGCACGAGGGGTTGCCCGCGGAAAGCGCTATCATACCGGGTTGTGATAAAACCTTGAACATCTCTCTTATCGCAGAGGGCTTCAAGGGTGCGACTTTGTCTGAAAATTTATATTCCATAATTCGTAACCTTCTTTAATTTTTGCAATTTTTACATAATTAAATATTATCATATAATAAACGTATTTGGCAATACTAAATACGAAAATTGTTGATAAAAAACGATTTTCAAATCAGTGTTTTCGAGGAAGCTATGAATAACGAAAGAAGAGAAGAAAGCGGAAGATACGTTTGGGCTGCCATTCTTATCATTCTCGCAGTAGTTCTCGCGGCGGTTGCTTTTGTCACTTGGGTGATAAGAGCGGACGATGCGGGTAATACGGCAAGATACGGTAATTTGGAAAACGGCAGTCGAAGCGGTACCTTCGGCCTTGCAGAACAAGACGTAGGAAACGACACGAGACCTTACAGGACTACAACGGATTACAGCATCAGTGATACGGTCGATAACACCTACAACTCTAAATAATTTAAAATATCCCCTGACTGTGTCAGGGGATATTTCGCTTTTTACTTAAACTTGCGCTTTCTTGCAGCTTCGGACTTCTTCTTGCGCTTTACGCTGGGCTTCTCGTAGTGCTCTCTCTTACGGAGCTCGCTGAGAACGCCGCTCTTTGCGCACTGTCTCTTAAATCTACGAAGAGCACTGTCCAAAGACTCGTTTTCTTTTACTCTGATCTCTGCCACTTTATATCCCTCCCTCCGCGTTTGCAGGGGTAAATCTGTAAATTTGTCCCATTTAAAGAACATAGGTATTTTATCACGTTTTTTATATTAAGTCAATATGTTTTTGAAACATTTTTTCATTTTTCTATTGACATATCGAGAGGTTTTAAGTATAATATCAAGGTACATTAAATATTGGGATGTAGCCAAGCGGCAAGGCATCAGACTTTGACTCTGACATTCCGATGGTTCGAGTCCATCCATCCCAGCCAAAAATCCCGCGCGTCAGCGTGGGATTTTTACTTCTTAACTCTTCACTTTTCACTCTTCACTGAATTAGCGGGATTTTTGGCAAGGTTAGAAGTAATAGTGAATAGTGAAAAGGTTGTGGAGGATTTTGCTTCGCAAAATCATCATTAAAACCAAAAAGGAGATAGGTTATGAATCAAAGCCCTTTAATGATAAAGTCGAAAACTTTTGCTTAGGAGGTTATTCGAGCTTGCAAGGTATTAAGAGAGACGAAGTGTGAAAGCGCCTTGATCAATCAGTTTTTGCGTTCCGGGACAAGCATCGGCGCAAATATTCGCGAAGCGTTTTATGCTCACGGCAAGGCGGATTTTGTAGCAAAGTTACATATTGCTCTTAAAGAATGCTCCGAAACTGAATTTTGGCTTGAACTCTTAATTGAAAGCGGATACTATAACGATAAAGGGATTTTGGATAATTGTATTGAAATCAAAAAAATTCTGATTGCTTCCGTAAACACTGCAAAAGATAGAATTTAGTCCAAGTATAAAAATTCACCCCTCTGCAAAGTGCAGAGGGGTGAATTTTGTTTACAGCACAAGTGACGGTGCGGTGTATACTCTTGCGGCGAGTTCTTGGTTGAGCATATAAAGACTCTTGGGGTCAGCGCCGAAGAGCTCCATCTTCGTTATCATATCCTTCGCGTTCGTTTCTTCTTCGCCCTGTTCCTTAACGAACCAGTCAAGGAACTGCATCGTGCGGAAATCTCTCACGTCATATGCGGCGGCGTAGATATCGTTTATAAGCGATGTTACGTATTTTTCGTGCTCAAGACCTGCTTTTAAAACGTCGATGTGCTCCGAAAATTCCTTATCGGGCTTTGCTATCGCGTCGAGAGTGACAACTTGATCCTCATTTTGAAGATAAGTATAAAAGAGCATCGCGTGATCCCTCTCCTCTTGCGCCTGAACGTAATACCAATTTGCAAAGCCGTCAAGGCCTACTCTCTTAAAATAGTTCGAAAAATCGAGATAAAGATATGCTGAATAAAATTCCTTGTTGATCTGTGCATTTAAAAGCTCGTGTACTTTTGCGTTCATAATGTTCCTCCTGTATTTTACTTTATTTTTTCGAAATCGGCGGCTCCGTGCTTGCAAAGCGGGCAGATGAAATCGTCGGGAAGCGTATCGCCGTCGTAGACGTAACCGCAGACGGTGCATACGTAGCCTTTTTTGCCCTCCGTTTCGGGCTTCGGCTTGACATTTGACTGATAGTAGCTGTAGGTCATCGTTTCCTTATCGGAAATGACTCTCGACTCGGTCACGGAACAGATGAACATACCGTGGGTATCAAGGTCGACGTACTGCTCTACCTTAAGTGACATAAACGCGTTTATATATCTCGGCAGGAATACGAGTCCGTTATCGCTTCGAAGCGGCGTGCAGTTTGCAAATTTATCCGTATTTCTGCCGCTTACGAAGCCAAACGCCTCAAATACCGCGAAGGGCGCTTCAATCGTTAGGCAGTTTACGTTCATTTTGCCCGTTTGCTTTATTACGTGGTGTGAATAGTTTTGTTTGTTTATCGTCACGGCAATTCTGTTGGGAGTGCTCGTGACTTGGGTTACGGTGTTGACGATGAGTCCGTTATCCTTCTTGCCGTCGTTTGACGTTACGACGTAAAGTCCGTAGCCTATCTTAAAGAGGGCGGAAAGATCGTTTTTGTTCGCCGTTTCGTCCTGTCTTGCGAGGTATTCCTTACACAGCTCGCTTGCGAGAGCTTCAAGCTGTGCAGAGCTTTCGTCGGAAAGTGCCGAGCGTATCTTCACGGAATTTTCGGTGAAGCTTATATTGTTTGACTTTGCAAACATCTCGCGCATTATTTTTGCGGCAAGGGGCGCCCAGCTTCCGTTTTCGATAAGCGCTACGGTACGGTTTTGGAATCCCCTCTCGGTGAGGTGGTGTATAAAGTCGCGCATAAACGGGAATATGCCCGCGTTATAAGTAGTCGTTGCCAAAACGAGCTTTCCGTAGCGGAATGCGTCTGCAACAGCCTCTGCCATATCGCATCTTGCAAGGTCGTGGACTATTACCTTCGGGCACCCTTTTGCCGTAAGCTTTTCGGAAAGCTTCAAGACTGCCTTCTTCGTGTTGCCGTAGACCGAGGTGTACGCGATAACTATACCGTCCTCCTCTGCCTGATAGCTCGACCACGTGTTATAAAGTCCGAGATAGTAGCCGAGGTTATCGGACAAAACGGGGCCGTGAAGCGGGCATATCTTCTCGATGTCTAAAGTTGCCGCTTTTTTAAGAAGTGCCTGCACCTGTGCGCCGTATTTGCCGACGATGCCGATATAGTAACGTCTTGCTTCGTCAGCCCACGGCTCGTCTGCGTTAAGGTCGCCGAATTTGCCGAATCCGTCTGCGGAAAAGAGCACCTTATCCGCGGCGTCGTAGGTGACGATAACTTCGGGCCAATGCACCATGGGGGCAGTAACGAAAGTAAGTACGTGGCGTCCGAGGCAAAGGGTATCTCCCTCTCCTACGACTATTCTATTATCCTCGAATTCCGTGCCGAAAAAGTTTTTCATCATAGCAAAAGCCTTTAACGAGGAGACGATAGCAGTATCGGGATACGCTTTTTTAAAGTTTGCGATATTCGCCGAATGGTCGGGCTCCATGTGCTGAATGATGAGATAGTCGGGGCTTCTCGTACCGAGAACGCTTTGTATATTATCAAGCCACTCGTGAGTAAATCTCGCGTCGACGGTGTCCATTATCGCTATCTTTTCGTCGATTATAGCGTAAGAGTTATAGGAAATGCCGTTTGGTATAACGTACTGACCTTCGAAAAGGTCCGTCTTTCTGTCGTTTACGCCGATGTATTTGATGTCGTTTGTTATATTCATAATCAGTACCTCCCTTATTTATTCAAGTATCGTTCCGTTCGTGCTTACTGTAACAACCTGCCACGGAATAAATTTTCCGCTTCTTTGAAGCGCCGTCTTTGCCGCTCTTTCAAGTCCGCCGCAACAAGGCACAGACATTCTTACTATCTTAACGCTTCTTATATCGTTATTCTTGATTATTTCCGTGAGCTTTTCGCTGTAATCTCCCTCATCAAGCTTCGGGCAACCGATAAGCGTTATGCGGTTTTGCATAAATTCGTTGTGGAAATTACCGTATGCGTAAGCCGTACAATCTGCGGCTATAAGCAAATTCGCTCCGTCAAAATACGGCGCTCTCGTCGGCACGAGCTTTATCTGGCAGGGCCACTGCGCGAGCATACTCTCGCATTTCGTTTGCATGGGCTCTTGATTTACGGACTCGCGTTTTATCGTTTTCGAAACACTGCCGGGACAAGAGCACGCCTTCTTTCCCTTCTTTGCGTTAAGCACCGCTTCGGCATCGTAGCTTGGCGCTTCCCTCTCTTCAAAAGATATCGCACCCGTCGGGCACGCCGGGAGGCAATCGCCGAGTCCGTCGCAATAGTCTTCTCTGGTAAGCTTTGCTTTGCCGTCTATCATTTCAATAGCGCCCTCGTGGCAAGCGTTTGCACAAGCCGCACATCCGTTACATTTTTCTTCGTCTATCTTTATTATCCTTCTTATCATCGTTCCTCCTTATATTTTTAAAAACATCTTCCGCTTTTACAGTCCTTCGCTTCGCCGCCTCTATAGCAAAGCTCGTTTTCGCACTGACCTTTTTCCGTGAAATCGACGAGATTTTTTACCGTAGTCTGCGCTATATTTTCAAGCGCTTCCTCCGTTAAGAAAGCCTGGTGAGAGGTCACTATGACGTTAGGCATCGAAATAAGTCTTGCCAAAACGTCGTCATCTACGATATGGCCGGAATTATCGTTGAAGAACAGCTCGGACTCCTCCTCGTATACGTCAAGACACGCCGCACCGACCTTACGCGATTTTATTGCCGCGACGAGCGCTTCCGTATCGACCAAAGCACCTCTTGAGGTGTTGATGAGCACAACGCCTTTTTTGCATTTTTCAAGGCTTTCGCCGTTTATTATATGATAAGTTTCCTCCGTAAGCGGCAGATGAAGCGATATGACGTCGCTCTTTTCAAAAAGCTCTTCAAGCGAAGTGTATCTTATCTGCTTTCCGTCAGCAAAATTTTCTGCGGGAAATTTATCGTATGCAAGCACGTTCATTCCAAATCCCTTGCATATATCGGCAAATATCCTGCCTATTTTGCCCGTTCCCATAACGCCTACGGTCTTTCCGTGAAGATCGAATCCCGTAAGTCCCGCAAGACTGAAATTAAAATCCTTCGACCTTATATACGCCTTGTGTATCCTTCTTACCGACGTAAGAAGCAAGGCTATCGCATGCTCGGCAACGGCGTAGGGTGAATACGCGGGGACTCTCAAAACGTGAAGTTTGCCGTAAGCGTATTCCATATCGACGTTGTTAAAGCCCGCGCATCGAAGCGCAAGGAGCTTTATCCCCGCATTGCAAAGCTTATCTATCACGGCTTTGTTTACGGTATCGTTCACGAAGACGCATACGGCGTCGTAGCCGTTTGCAAGCTCTGCCGTATCCTCGTTAAGCTTCGTCTCGAAAAATTTAAACGTCTGCCCGAACTGCTTCCCGTATTTTTCAAAATACGGGACGTCGTACGGTTTTGTATCGAAAAAAGCAATTTTCATAAGATTACCACCTTATTCTGTTTTTATATTATAGCACAAGAAAAGGAAAAAGTATATCAATTTTTTAAAATTTTTCTAAATTTATATAAAATTAGTTCAGCTTTGCTTTCTTGACATAGCAAGGATGCGGTGATATAATATCGGGTAGACAGTTCGAAACCATCCTGTCTTAAATCAAAACTATGGAGCTTATTATGAATACGAACGGAAAAAGAGGATTTCTTACAAAAACCGTAAGAGAGCTCGGACTGCTTATAAAAGCAGTACCGACGATGGCGCTCGTTATGCTTATCATAACGGTATTTTCGATGAATCTTTTGGCAAACAAGAGCATATACACGGGCTCGGAGCTTTTTGTTCTTGACTGCGGTATGCTCATATCTTGGGTCGCATTTTTGACCCTCGACGTGCTCACAAAGCACTTCGGGCCGAAGGCGGCAACGCTTTTATCGGTTTTTGCGACGGCAGTAAATCTGCTTGTTTGTCTGGTGTTCTTCCTTGCAAGTCTCGTGCCGGGAGTTTGGGGGCAGGCAGGCGTGCAAAACGCAGAGATAATAAACGCCGCGCTCGATAAGACCTTCGGCGGCTCTTGGTACGTCATCTTCGGAAGCGCCGCGGCGTTTCTCGTTTCGTCGCTTGTCAACAATTTCACAAACTATTTTGTCGGCAAGGCTTTAAAAAATCAAGGCGGCTTATTTGCATTTTTGATATGCTCGTACGTATCTACGGCTATCGGGCAATTTGCGGATAACTTCGTTTTTGCGCTGACAGTAAGCCGCATTTTCTTCGGTTGGACACTACTGCAGTGCACCGTTTGTGCTTTGACGGGAATGGCGATAGAGCTTATATGCGAAGGCGTATTTGCTGCGTTTGGCTATAAGATATGCGAAAAATGGAAGAAAAATAAAGTCGGAGAGGAGTATTTTGCGGTAAGATGAAAGTTCTTATAACGGGTACGGCAAAAGGTATCGGCAAGGCTATAGCCGAAGAATTTTTAAATCTCGGACACGACGTTATCGGAATGGATATTCTCCCCTCGGCTATCAAGTCGGAAAAATATACGCATTTTGTGACGGATATATTAAATAGCGAGCTTCCCGACATAAGCGGCGTGGAAATACTCATAAACAACGCCGGCGTGCAAAACAGCGGTCAAGATATCGACGTGAATTTGAAAGCGACGATACGCGTGACGGAAAAATACGGCTTTGGGGACACGGTGAAGAGTATCCTTTTCATATCCTCGGCAAGCGGCAGTACGGGCGCGGAATTCCCCGAATACGCCGCAAGCAAGGGCGGCGTTATCGCCTATATGAAAAACACAGCTCTCCGTGCGGCAAAAAGCGGCGTTACGGTAAACAGTCTCTCCCCCGGCGGCGTTTTGACGAGTTTAAACGATCACGTGATAAACGATCCGACGCTTTGGAAAAAGGTACTTGACGAATCGCTTCTTAATAAGTGGGCAAGCGCGGAGGAGATCGCGAAATGGGCGTATTTTTTGACGGTCGTTAATAAGTCGATGACCGCGCAGGACTTACTCGTTGACAACGGCGAAGCCGCAAAAGCTAATTTCATTTGGTAAAGTCTATGATTAAACGGTCAATTATTTCGTTTTTTCTGCTCTTCGCGTTTCTTGCTCTTTGCGCCTGCGAAAAGCCCTACGATAAGGCGACGGTGATATACGAAGACCAAGCAAACGTAAAATGCACCGTATCTAAACCGATAAATCCTATCTATATCCCCTCGACCTTTACGATGCAAAGCATAAAAACGAGCGTACAGGACGAGTTCAATTTCTGGCTCTACACTCCCGAAACGCCCGTAAAAGATATGCCCCTTGTGATATATCTTCACGGAAGCGCGGAAAAAGGGTATGACCTTTCCGTTACGGTTATGTACGGATTCGGTAATTACATAAGCACGGGAAAGCTCGGTGACGTGCCCGCGTACGTCGTTATACCGCAGGTGCTTCCCACGCAAAAGGGTTGGCTCGATGCTAAAGTATCCGTCAAGGAGCTTGTCGACTATATGGCGAAAAACTATCATATAGACACGGATAAGGTCACGATAACGGGTCACAGCATGGGCGGAACGGGCGCTTGGAACATCGCCACGGAATATCCCGACGTATTTACGAGAGTAGCTCCCGTAAGCGGTTGGGCAGATATCACCGAGAAAAAGAAACGAAACCTCAAAAATAAAGAGATATGGGCATTCGTCGGAAGCGAAGATTACATCATAAGGCCCGATTCCTCGGTCGAAATGGTAGAGCTTCTTAACTGCGAGAGTGCAAGAGTCACTGTATTTAGCGGTGCAACGCATACCGACGTGCCGCTTCTTACCTATCTTGACCAAGAAGTTATGGATTGGCTCTGCTTTAAGGATAAAAAATAAAAAAGGAGAACAGTTATATGTTTAAAAACAAAACTATCGCATTCTTGGGAGACAGCATCACTTTAGGCTACGCGCTTGAGGACAGAACCAACAGATTTGCAACGGTCCTTTCAAAAAGACTCGGTGCAGTTGAGGAAAACTACGGTATAACGGGCACGCTCGTAGCAAAGGCGGGACTAAGCAGGGATAACGGCACTTCGTATATCGCGAGAATACAGAATACCGACAATGCCGAATACGCCGTAGTTTTCGGAGGTACGAACGACTATTTCTGGAGCGATATGCCCATAAGCCCCGACGGCGATAGCGAAGACGTCGGCTATTTTACCGTCGCCCTCGAAAAAATATGCGCGCATCTTCTTGCTCATCACGAAAAAAACAAGATACTTCTCGTTACCCCCTATCCCCATCACGGCATAGGTAACTTTAAGGGCGGTGCTGACTTTAAAGACAAGAGCGAGCACGATACGACGGAACTAAACTTTAACGGATACTGCATTAAGGATTACGTCGATAAGACCGTCGAAATTGCAAATAAGTTCGGCATACCCGTGCTCGATCTTTACACGAATTCCGATTTTGATTGGAAAAAGCTGACCGTCGACGGTTGCCACCCGAACAACGAGGGACATATCTGGCTTGCGGATAAGGTAGAAAAGAAGCTTTACGAAATTGCAAAATAACGGACGAAAAAGGAGAATATATGAAAATAGCACTCATTGCTCACGACAAAAAGAAAAATGAGATAATAGAACTTGCGATCGCCTACAAGGACGTGCTTTCCTGTCACGAGCTTTACGCGACAGGCACGACGGGTACGCTTATAATGGGTGAGACATCGCTTTCCATTCACAGAATGAAAAGCGGCCCTTTGGGCGGCGACCAGCAGATAGGAGCAATGCTCGCGGACGGAAATCTCGACCTTATAATATTCCTTCGCGATCCCCTTACAGCACAGCCCCACGAGCCCGACGTATCGGCGCTTTTAAGGCTTTGCGACGTACAAAAGATACCGCTTGCAACGAATACGAGCACGGCAAAGATAATTTTGGAATCGCTTAAATGTAAAAATAC
>JAZRTW010000034.1:0-6632 GCA_045652265.1 Eubacteriales bacterium
ATACGATTTCACGCCTATACAGCATCCGCCAAAAAAGGGAAATACTGAAAGTGACGTCATCACAACGCACTTTGCTTTCGAATATTTGCACGATACCCTTTTGAAGCTCGATATGCTCGGCCATGATGTACCTACAAAATACAGAGTTTTGCAGGATATGACGGGTGTAGATGCAATGCAGGCAAAAGTGCCCGACGAAAACGTTATGAAGCTTTTGCAGTCGACTTCTCCTTTAGGGGTATCTCCCGAGGATATAAGAAGCAACGTCGGCACCTTCGGCCTGCCTGAGCTCGGAACGAAATTCGTAAGAGGAATGATCGAGGAGTCAAAGCCGAAGACCTTCGCCGACCTTTTGCAGATATCGGGACTTTCTCACGGCACGGACGTTTGGCTCGGAAATGCCCAAGATCTTGTTAAAGACGGAGTTTGTACGATATCCGAGGTCATAGGAACGAGAGATAACATTATGACCTACCTCATATACCGAGGTCTTGAAAAGCTCACCGCATTCAAGATAATGGAAGACGTGCGAAAGGGCAGAGGATTGAAGCCCGAATACGAGCAGATAATGATCGAGAACAATATTCCCGAGTGGTATATTGCGTCCTGCAAAAAGATCAAATATATGTTCCCCAAGGCTCACGCCGCAGCCTACGTTATAGCGGCGTTAAGACTCGGTTGGTATAAGGTGTATTACCCCGTTGAATTTTATTGCTGTTATTTCACCGTTCAGCCCGAAGGCTTTGACTACAATATCGTAAAGAAGGGCAGAAAGGCAATTCTATCCGAAATTGACAGACTTGAAGCTCTCGGCAAAGAAGCGACGGGTAAAGACGAAGACACCATAGCCGCGCTTTATATAGTAAACGAGCTTTTGGCAAGAGGTATTAAACTTCTCCCGCCGAGTATAGAGCGCTCTGAAGCAAAGACCTTTAAGCCCGAAAACGGCTGTATCAGAGTGCCGTTCACGTCACTTGCGGGACTCGGCGAAAGCGCCGCGGTAAGTATCGTTGAAGCAAGAAACGACGGTGAGATACTCTCGGTCGAGGACTTGAAGCTTAAAACGAAACTTTCGGGTACGCTTATCGAACTTTTGCGCGAAAGCGGAGCTTTGGAAGGTATCCCCGAAACGAACCAACTGTCATTTTTTGATTTAATTTAATTTTATGTGAGTGTTTTTTGCATTTCGGTTGTATAATAGGTGAATGAAAGGAGAGATCATTATGAAAAAAGTATTATTGTTGACACTTGCTTTATTACTTGTATTATGTTCCACAGCCTGCTCAAGCGGGAAATCCTTTAATGCTGAAATTGCGTTCGACAGCGATGCACCTTCTTCTGTGACGGGTGATCGCGTCGAAGCCGAAGACATGGCCGACGGTAAGTATGAAGGCTCGACAAACGGCGGTTTTAACTCACCTTCCATGGAAAAGCCCGATTACGACGGTGATAAACAAGGCGGCGAAAACGACCTTGCAAACCGTAAGCTCATAAAGCGCGTGACTATGGAGATACAAACGGAGGAATACGATAATTTCATCACTTCGGTGAAGAGCCTTATCGCTTCTACAGGTGCTTATATTCAGAACTCAACTGTTTATGACAGAAACGGCAAAAACTCAAATAGAATTGCGACTCTTGTGGTACGAGTGCCCGCAGACAGACTCACGGAGTTTAACGACGGTATATACGGTGGTGCTACGGTTACTTACTTCAACGAGGACCTTGACGACGTGACCGCATCGTACACGGATATACAAAGCCGAATAGAGTCCTTAAAGATAGAGCTTGACGCTTTGAACAAATTACTTGCGGAAGCGGTTGACCTTCAGTACGTTATATCTCTTCACGACAGAATTACGGACATAAGATATGAGCTCGATAGGTACGAATCTTCTATAAGAAATTACGATGAGCTTATCTCTTACAGTACGGTTACCCTCAATATAGCAGAGGTCAAGCGAGTTACCATCGTTGACGAGCAGAACACGTGGGAAGAGATAGGAACTAACCTTTCACAAAATATGAGCGATATTGGTGAATTCTTCAGACAGCTCTTTATCGGAATTGCAAGCGCCCTTCCGTATATTATAATTCTTGCCGTGATATTCGGTGCGATAGCGGCTGTAATCGTCGTAAAAGTAAAGAAATACCGCAAAAAAACTGCAAACAGAAATAACGAAGAAAAATAACTGACAGAAAACCGTCTCGATAATTTCGGGACGGTTTTTGCTTTATGAGAGGGAAAGTAAACAATTTGTGAATTTTAAAGTTAGCTCTTGACAACTTGGTTTACATAGTGTAGAATATAAGTGGTCTACAAGGTGTAAACTATAAGGAGGCAGCATTATGAACGATTATCAAATGGGAGTTATCGAATCTCGCTTTGCCGATATTATTTGGGAAAACGAGCCTATTTCTTCAACCGAGCTCGCAAGGCGAAGCGGGGAAGTGCTCGGTTGGAAAAAATCAACAGCCTATACCGTGCTTAAAAGGCTTTGTGAAAAAGGCATTTTCCGTAATGAAAACGGTATTGTAAGCTCTGTTGTTTCAAAAAATGAATTTAATTCTCTTCAGAGCGAGAAGTTCGTCAATGATACTTTCGACGGTTCGTTACCTGCCTTTCTTGCCGCCTTTACGTCACGCAAGACTTTAACTAAAGATGAAGTTGAGCACCTTCGTCTTTTAGTGGCGCAATATGAGGAGGAGTGATTATGGAAACCGTATTTATTAAAATTCTAAATATGAGCATAACGGCGGGGTGGATAGTTCTCGCTGTTATAGTGGCGCGATTTTTACTCAAAAAAGCGCCTAAATGGATAAGCGTTTTACTATGGTCGCTCGTGGGCGTAAGGCTTGTTTGCCCGTTTTCACTTAAAAGTATCTTCAGCTTGATACCGAGTGAGCAGACCGTTCCAAGCGATATTATGTATACGGATACACCGACAATTCAAAGTGGAATTACATCACTTAATTCCGTCATAAATCCTGTGATTTCGGAATCGCTTGCGCCTAATACGGCAGACAGTGTTAATCCGATGCAAATAGTCGCCTTCATTGCATCGATAGTTTGGCTTATTGGTATTGTTGGCATGCTTATATATTTTGCCGTAAGCTATTTACGCATACGAATAAAGGTAAGAGAAGCCGTAGCGTATGAGGGAAACGTATACCTTTGCGATCAGGTTGCTTCTCCGTTTATACTGGGCGCATTTTGTCCTAAAATATATCTTCCGTCCGATATGGGCAAAGCAGATTGTGCTTATGTAATAGCGCACGAAAATGCTCACCTTAAAAGACTCGACCACCTTTGGAAGCCGCTCGGCTTTTTACTTCTTTCTGTCTATTGGTTTAACCCTGTTTTATGGATTGCATACATTCTGCTTTGCAGAGATATAGAGTACGCTTGCGATGAAAAGGTTATAAAGGATATGGGCACGGAAAACAAAAAAGCGTATTCGGACGCACTTATTAATTGCAGTGTACCGAGAAGGGCTATTGCCGCTTGTCCGCTTGCGTTCGGAGAGGTAGGCATCAAAGGGCGTATCAAATCCGTGTTAAGCTATAAAAAACCTACGCTTTGGATAATCATAGCCGCGATAGTATTAAGCACCGTTTTGGCAGTATGCTTTCTTACAGATCCGTCCGTTGATATCGACGAGCGCCTTACGGTGTTTATCGACTGCGAGATCGCTTCCCATCATCAATTAGAAGACACCTCGGATAACTTTAGCTGTCTTGATTGGGAAGTTATCGGCAAAGAGAAAAAAGGCAATAAAATTACCGTATATATGTGGACGCTTTACGGCGAATTTGATTACGTAGAAGATCTCGTTGCCGAAAAACTAGTTCATACGCCTACGATAATAACCGTTGAAAAGAAAAAAGGCGAATATCATTTGATAGAATATTGGGAGCCAAGCGATGACTTATCCGTTAAGGATAAATTTCCTTCACATCTTTGGGATAAAGCCTTGTCGCCTAATGATTATTATGACGCTCAGCTTTCCGAGCTTACAAAACTTGCAAATGAACATTTTGCTGAAAATCAAGAATCTCCGCAGACTTACGAAATAACCGATTTTACTTTTACGCCGACCGTTGTTTTCGAACGCGGAAACGCTTATAAAAAATTAGCTGAAGCGGGCGCTGTGATGCCGAGTAATTCTTCTGGAGTAGACCGTGGATTTCCTGTTATTAAAATTACGAGCAAGGAAGAGCTTGCGCATTTTAAAACGACAATGGACGGGGGGTTAGATTTAGATTACGGTTCATTATTATCAAGTGCTGCCCCCACGTTTGAAGACGTTTGCGAAAAGTACAATGACGAATATTTTAAAAATAATACCCTTTTACTTATTTACGTTTACTCGGGAACGCTTCAGCCGAGATATTCAATTGAGTTTATAGAAAAGAACAGTTCTTCCGTATCGATCGGCATAACGGAAATTTCTACATTGTGTGGTGATACCGCTTGTGCGTATTGGCTTTTTGCTGTAGACATACCGAGCACTTATAACGTAGAATCCGCTATATCGTTTGATGCTCGCATTACTTCGTATATACGTTCCGATAAAATCAGTCCGATAAGAAATCTTTCAAAAAGATATGTATTCAATGAATCTGATAAAAATAATCAGCCTGCCGTAAATCTTCTTGACAACGGAATTTATGCCTTTACGTTTTGGGGAGGATACGTTTCTATCGGAACTTACGAACAAAACGGCAACCGACTTAAACTTACAGACCAATATACCGATATATATTGCTTTGATGTGTACGACGGTTATATTTCCTTTGATTTTGACTCATCTACAGAGAGAGATTGGATAACTTATAACAATATAAAAGATGGTTCACGTTTTTTGGAGATAAGTCCAAATGCTTCCAATTCAGCCAAAACAATCGGATATTCATTCACAACGTCTGCCGTCGGTTTTGGCAATTATAAAGATTGTGACAAAATGATCGAAGCGGGAGCATATATTGACGCGGAATACAAGGTGAATCCGTATGGGTATTTTCCGCTTTTAAAAATAACGAGTAAATCAGAATTTGATAGCCTCAAAGCAAAAATGGACGGCATACTTAATTTCGTTAAAGGAAGTCCGACTTTTGATGATATTACCTCAAAATATTACGACGCATATTTTGAAGATAACACGCTTTTACTTATATATGCCCTTGCTCCATCTACTACGGCCAGATTTTCGGTTGAATTTGTTGATGTTCAAGACGGGAAATTAACTGTTGGCATAACGGAAATTTTCCCCGATGCAGGTTCGTCTGCGTATTGTTCATGGCTTGTCGGTGTCGATGTTCCTAAAAGCGCTATTAATGACGTAAATACTTTTGAAGCAAAGTTGACCTCGTGTATATCCTCTAAGGGAATGTCTTATTATACCGATTTTATATTTACTGACTCTCCGACCTCAAGTTCAAATATAGATTATTCTAAGATATTCAAGAGATATGCGGTAAATGAAGAGAAAATAAAATGTGCTGTAACATTGTTCAACAACGGCAAATTTTCATTTTGGTTTGGTTGGGAAACAGACTATATCGGATATGGAAATTACGAGCAAAAGAACGGCCGTCTCAAGCTTCTTTGTGATGACGGTAACGTATATTACTTTGACGTAGTAAACGAGCAAATCAGCTTCGATGCAAAAGCTTCCTCAGAGGTAAAGCGCGAAATTGAGGACGGCATCGTATTTTCTGCCGAAATAATCTCATTCCCATCCGATACGGACTCATCACCGCCACAGGCTGAAAAGTTTTCATATATGACGTCACCGATAGACTATGTTAAAATTGATGAAATCAAAGCCGCAGGTTTTAACGTAACTCATTTGGTTTTAGACTCTAAGCTATGTTTACCGTATATTCGTATTGAAAGTATGTCTGAGCTCGAAGAGTTCAAAAATAAAATGGACAGTCGTATGAACTTTATTAGATCGTACGCAGATGCTCCATCGTTTAATAAGGTCTACGGCAACTATAATACTGCTTATTTCAAAACAAATACACTTTTGCTTATTTTTCCTCACCCAACGGCAAGTAATAATCGATTTGCAGTCGAATTTGTTAACAAGCCTTATAAAATATTGCAAGTGGGGATATCTAAAATAGAAAGTGATGTGAAAGATAAAAACGAGAATGGCTGGATAATCGCTGTAAATATCCCAAACAAGGAATATGGAATTGATGAAGTGGAGCGAATTGACGTTGAGCTCGTTTCAACAGTCACCGAAAGTACTGAAAGTTCGAAGATATTAGCTCAATACGTATTTGTTGAGTCCGAAGACGTTCTAAAGCCTACTGTGACGCTATACGAAAACGGCAGATTTATGTTTACGTTCGCTTCAATAAGCAGTTATATCGGTTTTGGAAACTATAAGATAGAAAATGACAGACTTATGCTATATACTGATGATTGGCATAAGTATTATTTCGATATTGATGCAGATAAATTGATTTTTGATGCAGAGGTATCTTCTGCTTATCTTTGGTATTCCGATATAAATGACGGATCGGTATTCAAACTGAAAGAATAACACGCAAACCGCAAGAGTTTTACAAATTCTTGCCGTTTTTCATATTATCTTCATATTTCAAAATATGCTTGTAAT
>JAZRTW010000035.1:0-7307 GCA_045652265.1 Eubacteriales bacterium
ATATGTACTGCCCACGAGCATAGATACGCACAGTAAAAGTGCAAGAGCGCTCATAAGAAGTACGTGTTTTGTGCTTTTCTTATTCGTCATATTGTATGACCTCCTTATTTTATATTTGCACTTCGGCAATCAAAGGGCAAAAATACTTCGACTTTTGTCCTTTGATTGCCGCCCATCGGGGAGTGATGGAACGGCAAAAGGGAAAATGATAAAGGAGTTATCTGTATTTAACAAACGGGATAAGGGATAACCATAATCTCCGTTTTTTGCGCATCCAATATTTGCGCTCGGCTCCGTCGGTTTGGTTTATCTCGTTGCAAAGATATCTGAGCTCATCGTAAAACTCAATGAAATACGATATCAGCGCATACAAAAAAAGAATAAAGAAAAATAAAATCAGTATACCTGCGACGAGCCAAAATCCCATATCGAAATTGTTTGTCTGGGGCATTTCTCTCTCCTATTCTTTGACTTCCTCCGTTACAGCGGCAGAAGCTTTAT
Organism: Eubacteriales bacterium; assembly: GCA_045652265.1. Classification (GTDB taxonomy): domain Bacteria; phylum Bacillota; class Clostridia; order Oscillospirales; family CAG-272; genus CALCTE01. Next base: position 502 of record JAZRTW010000035.1, read on the forward strand.
CTTGAAGCTCCGCTTTAAGTGCCTTAAGTTCTTCGAGCATCCTTGCGTTTTCAGCTCTCTCTGCTTCGAGCTTATCCTTTTCCGCCTGCATCTCTTCCATTTGCTCTTTTTTGTAGCGGCGGAAAAGATTAAAGAACTTCACGCCTTCGTAGATGATAATCAGCATAAACGGAACGAAAATGCAAACGAAGTATCCCGTCGTGGTCTTCAAGAAATTGAAGAACGTTCCGACGTGAGCAAGGTGTCCTTGATACCTACCGAGCACGTAGGGGTAGGTCACGATGATATCGTCGTCCGTATCCGTCGTCGTACCGTAGGTAACAAAGCCGGGATTTCCCTCGGCATCGGTAGTCAAAGTTCTGATCTTATGCGTCACGGTTTCGCCGAAGCTATCGGTGTCCTGCGACATAAAGCTTATGATGTCGCCTTCCTTTAAGGTGGACGGGTCAACCTCTTTTACGAATATAAGAGAGCCCGCATTAAAATCGGTTGCCGCCATCGAGTCGGAATTTACTATGTACATCTTGTATCCGAAAAGGTCTCTGTCGTTTCTGTTAAAAGTCGTTACGGAAATAACCGTAAATATCATCATTGATACGGCAAGCAAAACGACAAGCCAGACAAAAGCGGTCTTTATTATGTTAAATGCTTTTTTCATCAATGTTTAACACTCCCTCGTTCTGAAATACTGTTTCACGGACTGATATATTACACGGAAAACGTGCTCAACGTAGTCGTCGCTTTCGGGCATCTCGCCGTTATGCACCTTGACGGCAAAGTCAAGCATCACATTCAGTATATGATTTAAGATCATCCAAATATCAGCTTCGTCGCGAAAAGCGTCCTTAAATTTTTCCATAAGCGGAATAAAGCGGTGCTTATGCTCCGCTATCGAATACTTATTAAAATACGGTGAGTAATAATAGCGGACGTAGGCAAGGCAACGGTCGCGGTTGGCGATGATAAATTTCCATACAGCCATAAAGAAAGCTCTGCAGCGCAATTCATAATCCATCTCATTGATATACATCACGCCGACGTGCTGCATCGCTTTAGAAAAGAGCTCTTCGTCAAGCGTTTCGAACGTTTCTGCAAACATATCCTCTTTGCTTGCAAAGCAACGATAGATATACGCCTCGTTCGTGTTAGTCTGAATTCCTATTTGCTTGGTGGTGGCTTTGTCGAGTCCTGCACGAGCAATTACTTGGATAGTTCCGTCGATAAGCTTACGACGGGTTTCATCCTGTCTCATTTTTCGTTTCTCCCCTGCTTGTAAATGTTTACTACATATTTCGGCAAAAATTTGCAAACGCCGAGCGTTTGCTTGTATATCTTTTAGCTTAAGCTAAATTAAAGCTCGTCCGTAGGCAAAATATTTACTATACTTTCCTTTCCGCATCGCTTGCACTTTATCGGAAGATCTTTGATCTCGGTTGTGGGAAGCAACCATAAAACAGTGTGCTTGCCACATAAAGGGCAAAAAAAGCGACGGCGCTTGGCATTGACTTCGTCAGCCAATTCCTTTAGGTCTACGGTTTCTTGCATGTAACGTCACCTCGTTTTTAAACTGAAATTGCGCATGAGAGAAAAAAGGGGGGAACAAAAAAAGGCCTGTGCCATAACCGTATACAACGATTAATTGGCACAGGCTCCGAGGCTCAGGCGCAAATTAAGTTTTAAGTCTTTTGCATACTTTGATGGTACGCAAAAGTCGTAATTTATTATATACAATATTTGCGTTCGTGTCAACTCTTTGATTTTTAAAAAAACTGACAAGCGCGTATCTCTTTTTTGTGCATATTGGACAAAGAGCGCGAAACGAGCGAAAAATCAAGGCAGGGCCACGACATAATGGGTATTATGTTGTACTTGTCAGTAGTAAAAAACCGATGCTGTCAGAACATCGGAATAACATAATGGGTATTATGTTGTGCAAATAGCCGAGCAAGCAACTTCGTTACATTATCGGGTGCAAGAATTATATCATTAATTTTCACAAAAATCAAGGTCTTTTCGGAATTTCAGCGTATTTTACATAGTTTAAACAGATTTTGGGCATAGAAAGCAAGACCTTTTGTTTAAATTCTTCAAAAGGTCTTGCTTCTTGCGCCCTTATTTACTTTTAACAAGTCTAACAATCCGGTAAAATCAGCGACTTCAAAGTATTTTACAACATAATACCCATTATGTGATATTTGACCGCCGCTCGACGTAGGCGGTCTTATTTTTTATATGATAAGCCGCATATTTTCCATACGCCTCTGGTGCTCTGCGCCGCTTGTGACGATATAAATGCGCGTCGTGTTAATGTTTGAATGCCCTAAAATATCCGCAAGCTTCGCAATATCCTTTTCAATGCCGTAGAACGTTCTCGCAAACAAGTGCCGCAGATTATGCGGAAAGACCTTTTGCGGTAAGACGCCCGCCTGCGAGCACAAATCCTTCATCTGTCGCCAAATATTACTGCGGTCAAGCGGTTTTCCGCTTCTCGTTACGAAAAGCACTCCGCTTACTATACCCTGCTCTTCGGCGTACGAAATTAACCTTTTTCGAAGCGCTTTGACGATGAATATTTTTCTCGTCTTGCCCTTACAGGAAACGACGGCTTCTCCACGTTTTACAGCCTCAACCGTTATACTTTTAAGCTCGCTTACGCGGATTCCCGTAGCACATATAGTCTGCACCACAAGGGAAAGCCGTGCATTTTTCTTTTCGTTCGCGGCTTTCACAAGAGCCTTGTATTCTCCTCTCGTAAGCTCCTTTTCTTCGGAGCAATACGCTTCATTCTGCAGTTTATACTGTTTTACGCATAATTTGTGCAAACCTGTAAAGCGTAAGAATGAATTAAGCGATGCTATCATCGAGTTTGCGCTCCTTACGGCGTACTCCTGCCCGAGCGCGTTTTTGTAGTCAAGGATAAGCGCTTTATCAAGCTTTCTGCCTGCGGCGTATTCGGCAAAATACCTCACGTCGTGCAAATACTTCCGTACGGTAGCTTCCGACTTTTCGCTATCCGATAAAAATTTCGCAAACGAGCTTAACGCACCTGCGTCTATAATTCTTTTCGTCATACAGTACCTCCGTTAAATAATATCTACTTTCCATTATATACTATACTATTTTGCACCGAATCTCCGACGGTAAACGTCCAAAATGAAAAAACAAGGCTTTGGAATATCCAAAACCTTGTTTTTTTATACTTATATTTTGTTTTTACGCCTTGCCGTCGCAGCCGAAGAGCTTCATCTTCTTCATAACTGCCTGCTTAATGAGTTCTACTTTGAAATTTCTTATCGCAAGATAATCAAGACCCTTTTCAAGTCCCTGCTTCATAGCTTCGGAACCTGCAAGACAGAGGTCTGTAAAGATGTTGACCTTCGCAATACCCTCTTTAATGGTATTCTTGAAGTCGTCATCGGAAAGGCCCGAACCGCCGTGAAGTACGAGCGGTGTGTCGATGCTCTTTCTGATTTCAGCAAGTCTGCCGATATCGAGCTTGGGCTTGGACTTGTACGCACCGTGAGCCGTACCGATAGCGATAGCGAGAGCGTCAACGCCTGTAGCTTCAGCATAAGCTTTTGCCTCTGCGGGCTCGGTATAGATGCTGTGGTCGCCTGCGCCGTCGCCTTCCGCACTGCCGTCGTTTGCGCCGATGTGGCCTATCTCACCCTCAACAGACGCGCCCATTGAATGAGCGATTTTTACGATCTCTGCAGTCTCCTTGAGGTTGGTTTCGTAGTCGCCGGTGCTTCCATCGAACATAATGCTCGAAAATCCGAGCTGTAAAGCTTCGATGCAACGGTCAAAGGTAAGACCGTGATCGTAGTGTACTACAACGGGAACGGTTGCTCTTTTTGCCGCCGCAATTATCGAAGGTGCGATGAGCTTGAGCTCGCCGTGAGGAAGAAGCACTTCTGCCGTACCGATGATGATGGGAGCGCGAAGCTCCTCTGCGGCAGCTATAGCCGCTTCAAGCATATCTGTGTCGGTCGTGTTGAAAAGACCAACCGCATAATGCTCTTTTTGTGCCTTGGGAAGTATATCGTTAAGATTTACTAACATGTAACAAGCTCCTTTCTCTTGTATGTTTTAAGCATTTTCTTGATTTCCTCTGCGGGCTTCATTCCGTCGATGGAATTTTCCGAGAAGAGATTGCAAGCGGCAGCCGCCGACGCAAATTCCAATATATCCTTGTCCGAGAAGCCGTTATATATAGCGTAAAGGCTTGCCGCGCAGAACGAGTCTCCTGCACCTACGCTGCCCTTGATTTCCGACGAGGGTATTTCAAGGGAGGGGACACAGGTAAAGAGTCCCGATTTATCAAGACAGAAGCCTGCAGGTTTACAGTGAACGATGACCTTTTCGCCTACGCCCTCGTTCATCGTAAGTCTCATAGCGCGCTTTATCGCCTCAAGGTCAAGCTTGCCGTCTTGATAGGGCTCTATGCCCCAAATATTGCAAAGCTCTATTTCGTTTAAAATAACGAAGTCGCAGTATTTGATAGAGGGTTTGATTACCTTCTCAAAGTCAAGCGTTGCGCTGCTTACAGCGTCAATAGAGGTCTTAATGCCCGCCTTCTGTACGTCGTGCAAGAATCTCGCCATAACCGTACCATACTCGCTGTCCTCTGCGTCAAATGCGCCGAGAAGGAGAAGGTATGCGATATGGAGAATATCCGTTTTGAGATTTGCAATATCAACGTCCGCAGGGCAAAATTCGTCATTTGCTCCTCTGTAGTGGAAGAAGGTTCTCTCGCCTGCGGGAAGATTCATAACGTCCGAAAAGGACGTGAGCTTCTTTTCGGAAAACGTGATACGGGAGGTGTCGATTCCGTAGTCGCCGAGCATCTTTATTATGTATTTTCCGTTGTCGTCGTTACCGACTCTGCCGATAGCCGAAAGGGGTACGGTAGGGTCGATCTTTGCAAGGTTTATAGCCGTGTTGGGTACGGAACCGCCGACGCAAGTGGAAACGTCGCTTATGTCGGAAAGCATACCGAGATCGGGGTAACGCTCGATCTGCTTTATAACGTCGCAGAGCATATTACCCGCGAAAGTTATACCTTTGCTGTACTTCATATCCGCCACCTTAATTGCACTCGGGCTCGAGGGGACCTGCAAGCTCTGCAAGGTAGAAGAGTCTGCCGGGGATAGTGGGAATGAAGGTAGAGGTGATGTTCATATCGGGTCCGTAGTGGAGAGTTGTGAGGAAGCTCATACCCTGCCAGCCCATGCCTCTGCCTAAAGCGCCGTCAGCACCGCCGATAGCGTAGTCAGCTTGAAGGAAGATGCCGGGGCCGATGGTGTTTGCCGTGCAGGGAACGAGAGTCGTTCTGCTCTTGAAGCTCGTGATAGCGTTCTGCTCGATGGTGAGGGGGTGAAGCTTTGCACCGATACGGTAGGGAGCTTTCTTCCACTCTTCAACGCTTGCATAGTCCTCTGCAAACTGGGGCTCCCAGAATGCGATGTGGCACATTCTGCCGATACCGTATACGAGTACGAGCTTTGCGCCCTCTGCTCTCAAAGCGGCGATCTTCTCGGGGTAAGTAGGAAGATTGTCCTTCGTAGCAAAGTTACGCTGATTTGCGGGAATGGTGGAGTTGAGCTTATTGAAGAATGCGTTCTCCATAGAATACTTAAAGGAAGCGGGGTCGTCGCTGCTTAAGGTGTTACCCTCTGCGTCAGCCCACTCGTCCATATTGAAGGTGTAAACGTGGTCTGCGTTTACCTTCCACTCGTTTAAGAAGTATGCTGCCCAGCGGTACATACCCATAGGTCCTACGGGGAGGATCATAGCAAGCTTCTTGCCCTCTTCGCCCGTGAGCTTGATCTGCATTGCGATCTCGTGGCCCATAAGCGTGTCGAAGTCGCCGAGGCTGTCGCACTTTACGGGATTAAAGCCTTCGTTCCAGAAATCTTCGCGCGCTACACCCTTTTCGCAGCAAGCGTCGATTTTTGCCATATCCCAGCCCTTCGGATAGAAGTTTTCCAAAAGTGAGCCTTTAACCGTTGTCATGAAATTCATAGTCGTTTCTCCTTTTTAATTATTAAGGCAAAGCCTTTTATTTTTCCATTCTAATTATAAACCTTATTTTTAAAAAATGGAATTGACATTTCGATATTTTTGTTATAAAATAAGCTCATAATTTACACCGTGATACTCTTGAACTTTTTTGGAGAACTTTTAATGGAGAATATCAAAGGCTCTGCCTTAAAGGAAAAAATAAGCGTCAACAGACTTTTCAGCGATTTTTACTACGAGCTTCCCGACGATTTCAACTATACGGGCGACAGCCACGCAGGCTGGGAATTTGTTTATATTGAAAACGGCAAGGTAAGCGTACGTGCGGATAATGAGACTTTTATTTTAAAGAAGGGCGAGATGGTATGCCACAAGCCGTTTCAGTTTCATTCGATAAGGTCCTTTGAAAGCGGTACTTCCGTCATAATATTTTGCTTCGAAACGGGCAGTGCGCACGACGAATATATGGAGTACTTTAACAATAAAATACTGTCCGTAAACCAACGGCAGCGACAATATTTAAGCGACATAGCCGATATGGGAAACACGGTATTTTTACCTAAAGACCCTCTCGATACGGGAAAAGACGGGCAGATGGACGTATCCCCCGATGCCACGGAGCTCGACTTGCAATTTATCAAAAATTCGATAGAACTTCTCATCATTTCGCTTTTAAGCTCAAACACTACTGAAAAGAAAGCCCGAATTTCTCTTTACGAGCAATTTTCGCAAAGGCAAACGCTTACGGAAAATATAATCGAATATCTGGAAAATAATATAAGCGG
>JAZRTW010000036.1:0-13549 GCA_045652265.1 Eubacteriales bacterium
GTCCTCTGTATATGAGGTAGGTCATAATGTTATCTCTCGTTCCTATGACCTCGGATATCGTACATACGCCGTCTTTAACAAGGTCTTGCGCATTTCCGAGCCAAACGTCCGTACCGTGCGAAAGTCCTGAAATCTGCAAAAGGTCGGCAAAGGTCTTCGGCTTTGATTCCTCGATCATTCCTCTTACGAATTTCGTTCCGAGCTCGGGCAGGCCGAAGGTGCCGACGTTGCTTCTTATATCCTCCGGAGATACACCCAAAGGAGCAGTCGACTGTAAAAGCGCCATTACCTTTTCGTCGGGCACTTTTGCATGCATCGCATCTACGCCCGTCATATCCTGCAAAACTCTGTATTTCGTAGGTACATCGTGGCCGAGCATATCAAGCTTTAAAAGCGTATCGTGCAAATATTCGAAAGCAAAGTGCGTTGTGATGACGTCACTTTCAGTATTTCCCTTTTTTGGCGGATGCTGTATAGGCGTGAAATCGTATACCTCTTTATCTCTCGGTACGACTATGATTCCGCCCGGATGCTGTCCCGTCGTTTTCTTGACGTTCATACATAACGAGCAAAGATGGTCAATCTCCGCTTGGGTCGCTTCGATGCCGTGTCCTTCAAGATATTTTTTAACGATACCGTATGCCGTCTTATCGGCGTATGCACTTATCGTACCCGCTCTGAAGACGTTATCCTTACCGAAAAGGACTTCCGTATATTTATGGCATTCGCCTTGAACTTCGCCGGAGAAGTTAAGGTCTATATCGGGCTCTTTATCACCGTCGAAGCCAAGGAATGTTTCAAACGGTATATCGTGTCCGTCGCCGATAAGTTTCGTACCGCAAACGGGACACATTTTTTCGGGTAAGTCAAAGCCGCTTCCAACCGTGCCGTCAACGATAAATTCGCTGTATTTACATTCGGGGCACAGATAGTGAGGCGGAAGTGCGTTTACCTCCGTTATATTGGACATACAAGCCACGAAAGAAGAACCTACCGAGCCGCGCGAGCCAACGTAGTAGCCGAGAGATTCGCTCTTTGCGACAAGCTTCTGCGCGATAGCATACATAACCGAAAATCCGTGACGCTTAATGGGGTCAAGTTCTCTTTGCAAACGGCTTTTTACAAGCTCGGGAAGCGGATTTCCGTACATTCTGTACGCTTTTTCGTAGCACATATTTTCAAGCTCTTCCTTACAACCGGGAAGATCGGGCGGGAATGTTCCCGCAGGTATGGGAGATACGTCACCGATCATATCGGCGATCTTATTCGTATTTTCAACTACGACCTCGTACGCCCTGTCACCGAGATATGAAAACTCTTCAAGCATCTCGTCTGTAGTACGAAGATAAAGTCCGTGGCTTCTGTCTGCATCCTTAAAACCCTGCGAATACATAAGTATCTTTCTGCCTATCTCGTCGCAGTCCTCCAAGTAGTGAGCATCGCAAGTTGCGCATACGGGCTTGCCTATCTTATCGCCTACCTTTAAGACGGTGCGGTTAAGCTCGCGTAGCTGCTCTTCATTTTCGACAGCACCTTCGTCAATATAGAAGCTGTTATTACATATAGGCTGTATTTCCAGATAATCGTAATAATCCGCGATCTCACAAATATCTTCAAAGGAGCGGTTGCTCATAATCGCTTTGAACACTTCGCCCTGCTCGCAAGCACCGCCGACAATAAGCCCCTCTCTGTGCTCGTTAAGCAAGGTCTTGGGAATTCTCGGATGCTTGTTGAAATAATCAAGATAACTTGACGAAATGAGCTTATAGAGATTTTTAAGACCCATGCCATCTTTTACAAGAAGCACCATATGGTTTGTATTAAGAGCTTTGGGATCGGCGTGCTTTGCCATTTCTCTGTTAAGAGAATAGATATCGTTTATGCCCTCTCCCTCTAATTTTTCCGTCATTTTCTTAAAAATGGCGCAAAGCATCTGTGCATCGTCACTTGCTCTGTGATGGTTGAAATCACCAAGCTCGTAATATGCACCTATAGAATCAAGAGTATGCTTTTTAAGCCCCTTGTTTAAATAACGCGATACGGCAACCGTATCAATGTAAGTGGGAGAAAAGTTATACTGATTTTCGGAGCAGACCTTTCTTATAAAGCCTATATCGAAATTTGCGTTGTGTGCGATAAGAACGCTGTCTTGTGCAAATTTTAAGAAGTCTGCTACCGCCGTTGCTTCGTCGGGTGCGCCGGCGACCATATCGTCGCTTATTCCCGTAAGCTTCGTGATATTTTCGGGTATATGCATTTTGGGATCAACGTAGGTGCAGAATACGTCCGTAACTTCGCCCTTTTCAAGTCTTACGGCGCCGATTTCCGTAATGCCGCAATTCATCGTTGAAAGTCCCGTCGTTTCTATGTCGAATATCGTAAACGAGCCCTCTGAAAACGATGCGTCATCGTCGCCGAAGACGGCTCTTGCGGTATCGTCCACAAAATAACATTCAATGCCGTATATTATCTTTTGACCGAGTTTCTTTGCGCGTTTTGCGATTATCGGGTATGCCTGTACGTTTCCGTGGTCTGTAACGGCTATAGCAGGCCAATTCCACTCTTTTGCCATATCCGCCACTTCTTCGGGTGCGATAAGTGCGTCTAGAGCCGACATTTTCGTGTGCAAGTGAAGCTCGACACGCTTTTTCTCTGCGGTATCCGCTCTGTGTACTATCTTTACCTTTGCTATTGCCGTCGCCCTTATCGAAACGTCGAGAATATTGCCGAATCTGTCCTTATCTCTTGCACCTGAACCTTCAATAAGTATAACGTCACCTACGGAAAGCGACTTTTTGGGTTCGGGTAAGATTTCCTTCGAAACGGATATCTTCGCGGAGATAGAGCATCTTTTATCCGTGATTCCGACAGTAAGCATAAATTTCGTGCCGTCTCTGTTTTCCTTGAAATCAAACGAATATATCTGTCCGAAAGTGCAAAAGCGCTTTGAGCTTTCCCTTATCCTTGATATCGGTAAAAGCTTCTGTCCGTTATGTATCTCTCCGATAACGGCGGAGGGATCTGTAATATCTGCGGTAAGATAACCCGTCCTTATTTTATTGTCCCCGAGATCGATTATCTCTTCGCCGTCGATGTCACCCTCGACGGATTTGCACTTATTGGGAGCGTCTCCCGAAAGCACGGGCGGAGCATAAGCTTCAAGTCTTGATATGTCTTCGGCTATGAGCTTTTTATAATGCTCCTCCATTTGAGCTTTATACGCATAATCGGCTTCGCTGTAGCTTCTGCCGTCACAAAGTTTAACGCTCACCGAAAGATCAAACTCATCTTTAATTATCCGCGAAAGAGCCTCTTTAATGCCCGAGTCTTCGAGCATATCTTTTCCGTCGTAATTTATAGCTATGGTGCAAAGCTTATTTTCTTCATCATAGCTCAAACTGCCGCTATCAACGAAACCGTTTGTGATTATCTTTCTGCGGCGAAGCTCGTCCCAAAGTTCAGGCAGATATTCTTCGGAAAAAAGCTCGGACGGATAATGAGGGCATAGCTCCACGATATTTAAATCGTATGTATTTTTTATATCATTTTCCACAGAATGCAAAAAAGTCTTCGTAAAGACTTTCTTACAATCAACATAACACCTTACTGCACGCTTTTGCGTGTCTGCATCGGTTTTTGTGACAACGCAATCCGCAAGCTCTCTTACAAGCTCGTCGGACGGCGTATATCTTTTAAATCTCGTAAAGAAGGGAATCCCGTTCATTTTGTCCTCATTTTAAAAATCTTTCGTCTATCTCTCTTAAAAGCGTGTCGCATATCTTATCGCCCGCGATCTTTCCGACGGTCTCGCCGTGTACAAACAAAAGTGCTTCGCCGACTCCGCAGGCAACGCCTATATCTGCTTCCCTTGCTTCGCCCGGTCCGTTTACGGCGCAGCCCATTATTGCGACGTTAACACTTATATTTTCGTATTTATTGCCCATCATAGCGATAGCTTTTTCAAAATCCTTCACAATGCCTATCAAATTAACCTTCGTTCTTGAACAGGTCGGGCAGGAAATGATATTGATTCCGTTTTTTCTTATTCCTATCGCTTTGAGTATATCTTTTGCCGCTTGGACCTCATTTACAGGGTCATCAGTCAAGGATATTCTCACGGTATCGCCTATACCTTTCGTGAATAAAGCACCGAGAGCTGCCGATGCCTTCAATATGCCGAGGCGCGAAGTACCCGCTTCGGTAACGCCGAGGTGCAAAGGATAACTACAATTTTCCGCTACCGCCTCCGTGGCTTTCACCGTATCGTATACGTTCGATGCTTTTACGGATATAACGATATCGTCAAAATCAAATTTTTCCAAGAGGCTTGCATTGTACAGCGCACTGTCGCAAAGCGCCTTGGGTGTCGGTCCGCCGTATTTTGCGATAAGATGCTTCTCTGCAGAGCCCGAATTTACTCCTATTCTTATAGGCACGTTATGTAATCTGCATTTGTCGGCAACAGCTTTTATCCTGTCGCTGTCGCCGATATTGCCGGGGTTTATTCTAAGCTTATCGATTCCCGCATCGACTGCGGCAAGCGCAAGCTTGTAATCAAAATGTATATCCGCTACAAACGGCACGTCAAAATCGTGTTTCAGCTTATATATTGCCCTTACCGATTCCTCATCGGGTACGGATACTCTGATAATATCAACACCGGCGCCGACAAGAGCAGAAACCTGCTTTTTAAGTCCGTCGTAATCACTTGCGTGAATATTCGTCATAGACTGCACGGAAACGGGAAACTCGCTTCCGATGCCGAGTGAACCGACGTATACGCTTTTCGTTTTTCTTCTTTCAATATCCATCAAATATTCCTCACCGAGCAAACAACTTCATTATATCGTTAAAGCTTACGTAGATCATAAGCAAGATCAAAATTGCAAAACCCGCAAGATGAACGTAGGCTTCGTGTTCTTTTTTGATAGGTTTTCCTCTTACGAGCTCGACGAGCAAGAACGCAATATGTCCTCCGTCTAAAGCAGGTAAAGGAAGCAAGTTGAATATGCCCAGATTCATTGAAATAAACGCGACCATATTAAGCAACGGAAGTATGCCGCTTGACGCCGCCTCACCTATCGCAACGGTAGTTCCTACAGGCCCTGACGCCGATTCGAGTCCGTAGCGGCCCGTGACGAGATCAAGAAGCGAGCTCCATATCATTCTTATATTCGAAAACGCGCCGAAAAACGAGTTATATACGACGTTTCCAAAGGTTTTCTCTTTTCCATAAAGAGTGAAATCGAGCTGTGCGACCTTAATATTTTCTACTGTATCCGTTTTAAAATTAACGTCTTTGAGCACGACTTTCTCACCGTTTCTTCTTACTGTTATATCTACGGGCTCAACTCCGTCGTGAAGTATAAAGTACGAAAGATCGGTATAGGTGAATATGTTATGGTTTCCGACTTTTATTATCTCGTCGTTTACCATAAGTCCGCTGGTGCTCGATACCGCGTCTTCATCAAATTTTGCAATTATACGCGTACCGACAAGCTTGCTTGAAGATACGATTATGCAAGTTATGATAAAGCCGAAAAGCAGGTTCATAAACGTACCTGCCGCCATTATTATAAGTCTTTGCCAAACGGGTTTATTACAAAGTGCGTCCGGCGAGTCATCTTCCTCTTCTTCGCCCGCCATACTGCAAAAGCCGCCTATCGGAAAAAGACGCAATGAATAAAGCGTTTCTTTGCCTTGTATGCCGAAAAGCTTCGGACCCATACCTATTGCAAATTCATTTACGCGCACTTTAAAGATTCGGGCAAAAATAAAATGACCGAATTCGTGCATTATTATCATTACGGAAAAAACGAGAATTGCTATAAGTATCGGAATCATATATAACGCCTTTCAAATTACTGTATTACATATCTATTCGCAACCGTCGCCGCGTATTCTCTTGCAAGTTTGTCTGCCCTCTCCATATCTTCGGGAATATCCGCCTTGCCGTCTTTACAGTGAGCTACCGTTTGTGCGCAAATTTCGTAAATGTCGTAAAAGCCTATCTTATCGTTAAGATAAAGCTCAACGGCGACTTCGTTTGCCGCGTTGTATACGCAAGGTGCCGCACCGCCGTATTTTGCACACTCCATAGCAAGTGCAAGCATCGGGAAAGTATCAAGGTCGGGGGTAGCAATGCTTATATTATCTATTTTATCCCAATCGAGCTCATCGCATACTGAAATACTTCTTTCGGGATAAGTTATGGCGTATTCAATAGGTAGACGCATATCGGGAGTACCGAGCTGTGCAAGAACTGAATTATCCTCAAACTGCACCATTGAGTGAATAATAGACTGCCTTTGTATTATAACCTTTATCTGTGACGGTGAAACGTTAAAAAGCTTCATAGCTTCGATAAACTCAAGACCTTTATTTGCAAGCGTTGCGCTGTCGATGAGAATCTTCTTTCCCATATCCCAATTAGGATGCTTTAAAGCGTCGCACGCCTTCTTCGTGCCTATCTCTTCGCGAGTCATTCCGAAGAAAGGACCGCCCGATGCGGTGAGAAGTATCCTCTTCGGCTTACACGGGGACGCGGCAAGGCACTGAAATATCGCGCTGTGTTCGCTGTCTACGGGTATGATTTCGGCACCGTATTCCTTTGCAAGCTTATTTACAAAATCGCCCGCAATAACCATTGATTCCTTGTTCGCAAGTCCTATGCGCTTACCCGTTTTGATAGCCGCGACGGTAAAATCAAATCCGTTTTTGCCCGAAACTGCGTTAAAGATAACGTCGGACGAGCACTCGCCTATCAGCTCAAGCGCTTTATCTCTGCCCCAAAAAACAAGACAGTCCGTGCCGCCGATAAGGCTTAAGAGTTCCTTTGCCGTAGCTTCATCTGCACAACAGCAATACTTTGGTTTAAGGGCTTTTATTTGTTCTGCCGCAACCCTTACGTTAGTGCCGAAAGCAATGTAATCAACGCATACGCCCGTCTTTATAGCAACATCGGCACATTGAGTGCCGATGGAGCCGGTTGAACCGAGTATAGTAATATGCTTATTCATGGCTTAAAAAAGTCTTACGGTAGAGAATACCGCAGTAAAGATAACGATAGTGATGGAAGAAGATATCATACTGTCAAATCTGTCCAAAATACCGCCGTGTTCCGCAAGCAACGTTGAAAAATCCTTAACCTTGTAATATCTCTTGATCTGTGAAAAGACAAGGTCGCCGACCTGTGCCATAAGAGACGCAAAAAACGTTAAAAATATGAGCGGTAAGTAGTTAGGCGTGTTTTTCGAGAACAGTCCGACGCCTACGTAAATTATCAATGATACGATAACGGTAAGTAAAGTTCCTCCCACAGCACCTTCGACTGTCTTATGTGGCGAAATTCTCGGAATGAGCTTATGCTTTCCAAAGGCAGAACCCGCAAAAAACGCGAAGCTGTCAGTAAGCCATGCTATCGCGAACGCAGAAACGAGCATAACCGCACCTCTCGTATCTCTTATGATAACGAGAGATGAAAATCCTATGCTTGCGTAAGCACTCAAAAAAACAGTTGAATAAAATCTGTTAAGTATATCGGTGTTTTCAGATATGACCGAATAACTGACAGCAAACATAATATATATCGCCGTCACTATCGCAACTGATTCAAGGCCGTTCCACCATCTTGCCGAAATAGGACAAGCTATTGCGTACAATACGGTCACAAGGGAAAACAGCCACTTTTTAAGAAGCCTCGACGCCACCAAAAGCTCATACATTCCGATAACTGAAAAAATCGCCAAAACAACGGGCAGTATGAACGTATCGGAAAATATAAGTACGGGAATAATCAGCGGAATACCTATTGCCGCGATTATGTATCTTGTGTTAATCATATTTTTCAACTTATTACTCCTCCGAATCGTCTTTGCTTTGATGAATAATATTCAATCGCTTCATCGAGCTCTTTGTTTCCGAAATCCGGCCAAAGCACGTCGGTAAAATAGAATTCGGAATAAGCGCTCTGCCACATAAGGAAATTTGAAATTCTGACCTCGCCGCCCGTTCTTACGATAAGATCGGGGTCGGGCATACCGGCGGTATAAAGATGCTCGGAAATGTCGTTTTCCGTAACCTTTTCTTTTCCTTCGGCAATGAGCTTATTAAATGCATTTACAAGCTCGTTCCTGCCGCCGTAATTTACCGCGACGTTAAGGCACATCTTATTAAACACGCTCTTATGTTCAACTTCGAGCATTTTGTTTCGAAGCGACTCGGGAAACGCCGAAAGGTCTCCTATAAATCTTATCTTGGCATCTTTGGCGATCTTATCGAATTTGAATATTTCGATATACTCCTCAAGTATCTTCATAAGAGACGATACCTCATCTTCGCTTCTTTTCCAATTTTCCGTGGAAAAAGCGTAGACTGTCATATATTTGATACCTCTCTCGCCGCAATAGTGCGCAAGACGGTGAAAGGCTTTCGCGCCCGCCGCGTGTCCGAGCTTACGGGGAAGCCCTCTTTTTTGTGCCCATCTGCCGTTTCCGTCCATTATGAAACCGATGTGCACGGGCAACTTAATTTCGTTTGCCATATTATATTGCCATTATTTCCTTTTCTTTTTTATCCGTTACGGTTTCGATCTCTTTGATATACTTATCGGTCATATCCTGGATCTTCTTATCGTAATTCTTAACGTCGTCCTCGGTAAGCTCACTCTTTTTCTTGAGCTCTTTAGTCTTATCGTTAGCATCTCTTCTTATATTTCTGATAGCAACTTTCGCATCTTCACCCTTTTTGGTGATCTGCTTTGCAAGCTCTTTTCTTCTCTCCTCGGTGAGCTGAGGAAATACGAGTCTTATACATCTGCCGTCATTCTGAGGATTAATGCCGAGATCAGAGGTATTGATAGCCTTTTCAACCGCTTTCAAAAGGCTCGAATCCCAAGGCGTAATAACCAATGTACGTGCATCGGGTGTCTTTACGTCACCTATCTGCGCAATAGGCGTAGGCGTGCCGTAATAATCGATAGTGATCTTGCTGAGCGCACCGGGGGTAGCCCTTCCTACTCTGACGGAAGCAAGATCTTCCTCGTATACGGATATGCTCTTTTTCATTCTTTCTTCGTAATCTTTGATATCAAACATTGTGTGCTCCTTTCTTCCCTAAAACCGAGGGACACGGTGTTATTTTTTATTCAATGACAGTTCCGCTTGCTCTGCCCATTACAGCTTCGTAAATGTTATCGGGCGTGAGTTTGAAAACGAATGCGGGTATCTTATTGTCTCTGCCGAATGCGGCAGCAGTGCTGTCGATAGCGGAAAGACCGTTTTCGAGTATCTCGCTATAGGTGAGGCGCTCGTATCTTGTTGCCGTAGGATCTTTCTTGGGATCTGCCGTGTATATTCCGTCGATATTCTTCGCCATAAGCATTACGTCCGCTTTTATCTCCGCTGCTCTCAAAGCTGCCGCCGTGTCTGTCGAAAAATAAGGACAGCCCGTACCGCCCGAAAAGATAACGACGGTCTTCTCGGAAAGATACTCAAGCGCTTTTGCGTTGGAGTATGCTTCTGCCATGGGCTTTATCTCAAACGAGGTCTGCACAACCGTCTTAATGCCGAGATTTTCAAATCCCGTCTGAAGCGCAAGTCCGTTTATAACCGTTGCAAGCATTCCCATGTGGTCGCTTCTCGACTTATTGCTGTCCATACCGTGTCTGCCGCGCCAGATGTTGCCGCCGCCGACGACTATTCCTATCTCTACGCCGGCATCTATACATTTTTTTACAACCTTTCCGATCTCGGTGATGAAGTCGAAATCAAGTATTCCACCGTCGCCTTCGGAAAGCGCTTCTCCAGAAAGCTTGAGTAATATTCTTTTGTATTTCGGTGTGTCCATACGTCTCTCCATTCGTAATTTATGATGTTAAATATTATAAACGAATCAAGCGATACCAAAATATTTTTTCGCGTCGGCTATATCGTTTTGAATTACTTTTTTCAGCTGCTCGGTATCCGAAAATTTTTCTTCGGGACGTAATCTCTTCAAAAAGGCCACCTCTACCGTTTCGCCGTACAAATTACCGTCGTAGCCTATTATGTGAGTCTCGGCGAGAAGCTCTTTCCCGTCAACCGTGGGCTTCGTTCCAACGTCGCAGACTGCGGGATATTCTTTACCGTTTACAATAGCTCGGCATACATAAACTCCGTTTGCGGGTTTTACGGAATCTTCTGCAAAGCTTTGATTTATAGTGGGTATTCCAAGCGTTCTGCCTAGCATTCTTCCGTGCAAGACGGGTCTTCTTATTGCAAACGGACGCCCCAAAAGCTGTGAAGCTTCATCTACCGCGCCGCTTTCTATAAAAGCGCGTATCCTCGTTGAGCTTACCGGAACGCCGTTATAAGTAACGGGGTCAACGATGATGCACTGCGCTCCGTATTTAGCAAGCTCGGATCTCAAAAAGTCGCTGTTTCCAACGCCTTTTTTTCCAAAAGTAAAGTTAAATCCGCAAACTGCGACTTCGCAATTTAAAGTGTCAATAAGCACCTTCTTTACAAAGTCGGCAGGGCTCATATCCCTTACGCTTTCAAAATCCTCAAAGCAAACGTGTCCGACTCCCATCTGCGCAAGTATCTTGGCTTTTTGTTCATTATCGGTTATCAACCTTACGGAAGACGGATCGTCGGATATAAATTTGTTCGGATGCACTTGGAAAGTGTATACGTACGAATCCGCGCCCTTGCGTTTTGTTATTTCTTCGATAAGCTTTGCGTGACCCAAATGCAGACCGTCAAAATTTCCGAGGGCAACAGCGCTTTTTGCGTTACCTTGCGCGTTTATTCCATTTTCATTCGGTTTGCATTCTCTGCAATGAATTACCTTCAAGATATCACTCCAAAACTTTAATCATAAAATTATACCATTTTTGGAGACTTATTTCAAGTATATTTGTATAAGTCTTTAAAATTTATTAAATTAAGCCTGTTTTGTACATATCTTGGCTTCGTCCCAACAATTATTTTTCTCATCGTCCGACATCGTTTCGAGCTCAAGACCCTTATCGGCTATTATTTTTTCCATCGCTTTATATCGCGAGATGTACTTTTCGCAAGCTACGTATAATGCGTGCTCGGCATCAACGTCGCAAAGGCGTACCACGTTTACCGCGGCAAGAAGAAGATCGCCCGCTTCTTCGAAGGTGTTTTCCTTATCCGACTTTTCGTATTCAGTCATAAGCTCGTTTGCTTCTTCGCCAAGCTTTACGAGAGCATCTTTTGCATCTGCAAAATCAAAGCCTGCCTTTCTGCATTTGCCGCCAACCCTCTGTGCGCGCATAAGTGAAGGCATTGCTCTTGATATGGAGTCGATCTTTTCTCCCGTAGAGCTGTAACGCTTTTCCGCAGTCTTGATCTTATCCCAATTATCAAGTACCTTTTCCGTATTCTCGGCAACCTCGTTTGAGAAGATATGAGGATGACGCAAAACGAGCTTTGAGCAAACTCCTCGAAGTACGTCGGAAACCGAAAACTCATTGTCAGACTCACTTATTACAGAGTGAAATACAACCTGCATCAAGACGTCTCCGAGCTCTTCGCAAAGCAATGTTTTATCGGAATTATCGATTGCTTCAACGGCTTCGTACGTCTCCTCGATAAAATTCTGTCTGATGCTTTTATGATCCTGCTCTTTGTCCCAAGGGCAACCGTCCGGAGCGCGCAATATGCGCATTATCTCAACCAGATCCTCGAAGGTGTAGCTTTCTTTATTTACGAATTTTCTTGCTCTCTCGACCATCGTTATTTCTCCGTCACAAGACGCTTTATCTCATTCATAAAGGTCTTGATATCCTTAAACTCTCTGTACACGGAAGCAAAGCGCACGTACGCTACGTCGTCCACTTCTCTTAAACGCTCCATTATCATCTCGCCTACTTCACGCGACGATATTTCCTTTTTCATCGAATTGCTTATCGCCACCTCGATCGACGCTGCAATATCCTCAATCTGCTTTAAGGTGACGGGGCGTTTTTCGCAAGATTTGATAAGACCGTTGATTATCTTATTTCTGTCAAAAGTTTGACGCGAACCGTCCTTTTTTATGACTACTATCGGCGTTGTTTCAAAGACCTCGTAGGTCGTAAATCTGTTCTGGCAAGAAAGACATTCGCGTCTGCGTCTTATAGATCCGTCCTCTGTAGGTCTTGAGTCGACAACCTTACTGTCGGGACAGTTACATTTGGGGCACTTCATAAAAATTACCTCCTTTGGATATTCTTTAGAAATTATACGACAATTAACTTTAAAAGTCAATAGAAACAACTCTATAGGTAAATATATCATCTTTAAATAATACGATATTATTCCTTTTAGCACTTGACAAAATGCGACAGTAATAATAAAATAGTGATATAATATTTAAACAGAGGTATCACTATGAGAGCTTTCAAAAAAATCGTTTCAATTCTTTCCGTATTTTGCATCATTGCATTGCTTCTTTACGGAATAATCGCAATGCCGATGATTGCGGGATATAAACCCTGGTCGATCAAAGACAACTCATTGGGAAAGGATTTTGCAAAAAACTCTCTCTTTTATTATAAGGCTACCGATTTTTCGGAAATAGAAACGAATTTTGCAATAATTTACTCAAACGGCGAAGATGATCATATCGGTATTGTAAAATCCGTCGACAAAGAGAATGAAAGCGTAGAGATCTGGACGCAGATCGCAACTAACGATGAAGGTAAAAACGAGGGTAAAGTCTCTATCGCAAAACATAAGGACTACATCGTCGGAATGGCGAAATCCATGAATTTCCCCTTTATAGGCGGCTATTTTACGTATATAAACAATCACGTTGCCGTTATCATTCTAATGGGTGTTATCCTTGCACTTCGCATAACGTTCATCTACGTCGATCCCGATAAAAATACGGCAAAGAAAGCAGAAGAAACGGAATCTTTCGAACAAAGATTCGATTCGGTTCTCAAAAAGGAGAAAGCACCTGCAAGCGACGTACATACGATTTTCAACGAAAACAAACAAACCGAAGCCGTAACAGAAGAAAGCGAGCCTGTAATTGAGGAAATTGCAGTAGAGCCCGTAAATGAAGTAATGGAGGAAGCAGAACCCGTGAAAATCAAAGATATTAACACCTCAAGCGTACCCAACGCAAACGATATCACGAACTACATCAACGACCTCGCATTCGATTCAAAGGACGACGCGTGGTATAAAGCAGATCAGGTTGATGAAGCTCTCGATATGATAACCGCTAAAGTGTACAGCGCCTTCAGCTCATTTACTGACAGCGAAATGGACGCGCAACTGGACAAGCTTCGCGAGCAAAACGCAGAAACGGAGAAGAAATATCTTACTACGGAAGCTGAACTCGCAAAAGCAAACGAAGAGATAGAAAATTACGAAAAGCAGATCGAAGATTACAAAAAGCAGATAGAAAATTATAAGCTTATGGAGCAAAAGGTTGCAAAGCTCGTAGCGGCTATCCGCGAAAACAAGCGCAATGGTTGATTTCACAAAACTTAAAGAGTCCTTACTCAAATACGGATACGAAGTCTCGCTCTTTGGCGACGCAAAATCTG
>JAZRTW010000037.1:0-6200 GCA_045652265.1 Eubacteriales bacterium
TAATCTTCTCTTCATGTTGTTCAATTTTCAATGTCCAAGCCCCCGCTCTCGCAGGGAGCTTTGCTAGTATACCTCTTTTTTCCTATCTTGTCAATACCTTTTTTGAATTTTTTTGGATTTTTTTCGTTTTTGGCATGTATCACAAAACTCCGCCGCTATTTTTTGCTAAAATGTTTATTTTGACGGAGATTTTGACGTATTTTCACCTATTTAAAGCTCTGCTTTTTAAAAAACTTCGCGTAAAGCGGTGTGAGCGCCTTACGCGAATAAAAAGTTTTTAAAAAATTATGCCGACTTTTTTACAAAGGTAGGTGCTTTTTTCTTCGTCACACAGTCTTTTGTGATGATAACTTTTTCGACGTTCTCCATAGACGGCAGCTCGTACATCAGAGGAAGCATTACCTCCTCGATAATTGAGCGAAGTCCTCTTGCGCCCGTCTTTCTCTCTATCGCCTTATCCGCTATCGCCGCAAGAGCTTCTTTTTTAAATTCAAGCTCTGCTCCGTCCATTTTGAGAAGCTCACGGTACTGCTTCGTAATCGCGTTTTTAGGCTCCGTAAGTATCCTTACAAGCGCATCTTTATCAAGCTCGTCAAGTGGTACCGTCACGGGCATTCTGCCGACAAGTTCTGGAATAAGTCCGTATTTGACAATATCGGCAGAGGTGACGTTTTTCAAAACGTTCTCCTTGCTCTTTTCAGCCTTAGTCTGTACGCTTGCGCCAAAGCCCATCACCTGATTGCCCATTCTGCGCTCAATGATATCGGAAATGCCGTCAAAAGCGCCTCCGAGAATAAAGAGTATGTTTGAGGTGTCGATCTGAATAAACTCTTGGTTCGGGTGTTTTCTGCCGCCTTGCGGTGGAACGTTTGACACCGTACCTTCAACTATTTTAAGAAGCGCCTGCTGTACGCCCTCACCCGAGACGTCACGCGTTATGGAGCGGTTTTCGCTCCTTCTTGATATCTTGTCTATCTCGTCTACGTAAATAATACCCTTTTGTGCAAGCTCAACGTCGTAGTTTGCCGCCTGAATGAGCTTCAAAAGAATATTCTCCACGTCTTCGCCGACGTATCCCGCTTCGGTTAAAGTTGTCGCATCGGCAATAGCAAAGGGGACGTTCAATACCCTCGCCAGCGACTGTGCAAGCAAGGTCTTGCCCACACCCGTGGGGCCTACCAAAAGGATATTGCTCTTTTGTATTTCCACGTCGCTCTTGTCCTTGCTGTTTATCCTCTTATAGTGATTATAAACTGCAACGGCAAGCGCCTTTTTTGCATCGTCCTGACCTATTACGTACTTATCGAGAAAATCCTTTATCTCGGCAGGCTTCGTAAGCTCAAGCTCGGCGTCTTTTTCTTTTATCTTCGCGGCTTTGGGCACCCCTTGGTGCATCATCTGATGGCACAGATCCACGCAGTCACTGCATATATAAAAGTCCTGCGCTATCATCATAAGGGATCTTACTTCCCTCTCGCCTCTCCCGCATACGTTGCAGGATATCTTTCTTTCCGCCATTATGCTCTCTTCTCCATAACCTTGTCGATAAGTCCGTATTCAAGAGCCTCGTCGGCGCTCATAAAGTTATCTCTTTCCGTATCCTTTACGACATCTTTGTAGCTCTTGCCCGTCTTCTCGGCAAGTATCTTATTCATCTTTTCCTTAATGCGCAATATATGGTCAGCGTGTATCTGAATGTCACTTGCCTGACCTTTGAATCCGCCGAGCGGCTGATGTATCATTATCTCGCTGTTGGGAAGAGCGTATCTCTTGCCCTTTGCGCCTGCGGCAAGTAAGAATGCGCCCATGGAAGCTGCCATACCTACGCATATCGTGGATACGTCACACTTGATATAGTTCATCGTATCGTAGATAGCCATTCCAGCGGAAATGCTTCCGCCGGGAGAGTTGATATAGAAGGATATATCCTTATCGGGATCCTGCGCTTCAAGATAAAGAAGCTGTGCTACGACGAGGCTTGCGGTCGCGTCGTTGACCTCATCGGATAAAAATATGATTCTGTCGTTTAAAAGTCTTGAGTAGATGTCGTATGAGCGTTCACCTCTGCTTGTCTGCTCCACAACCATTGGTACAAGTGCCATAATAATTCTCCTTTCGGCATATTGCGATTATTTTCGTAAAGTCGAAGCGGAAGCGCCCACGAGGGTGCTCCCGCTTTTTCGGGGAGACTTGCTCCCTATTTTTATTCTGCTTTTTCTTCTGCCTTTGCAGTCGTCTTCTTTGCCGCAGGCTTTTTAGCTGTCGTGCTCTTTGTCGCGGTGGACTTTGTTGCAGTCGTCTTCTTTGCCGCGGGCTTTGCTTCGCCTTCTGCGGTCGTCTTCTTTGCAGTCGTCTTCTTTGCCGCAGGCTTTTCTTCACCTTCTGCAGCCTTTGCGGTCGTCTTCTTTGCCGCGGGCTTCTTCTCCTTTGCGGCTGTAATAGTTGCCTTTTCCTTTACAAAGTCAGCGGCAACCTTAAGAATAAGATCCTTCTTCATAAGATCGGGAGCAAAGCTTGCCTTGATCTTCTCTACGTCGATGTTATACATCTCGGAGAGCTTCTTATACTCTTCTTCAAGCTTCTCGTCGGTAACTTCGAGCTTTTCCTTCTCTGCGATCTTCTCGAACGCAAGGCGGAGCTTAACCTGACGCTCTGCGTTGGGCTTGAACTGTGCCTTTACGTCGTCGATCTTCTGACCGGTATACTTGAGGTAGGTCTCAAAATCAAGGCCCTGTGCTCTCATATTCTGGTCGTATTCGTAGAGCATATTTTCAACTTCGTTGTCGATCATTGCTTCGGGAATCTCGCCCTCAAGCTTTTCAACGAGAGCGTCTGCAAGCTGACCTTCAACTTCATTCATAGCTCTGTCTTCGTTTCTCTTTTCCATTTTTGCCTTAAGGTCTGCCTTATATTCAGCAAGAGTGTCAAATTCCGAAACGTCTTTTGCAAATTCATCATCTTCTGCGGGAAGCTCGGAGAACGTGATAGCGTGGATAAGCGTCTTGAACGTAGCGTCCTTACCTGCAAGCTCCTTCGCGTGATATTCCTCGGGGAACTTAACGTTTACGTCAAATGCTTCGCCGATCTTCTTGCCGACGATCTGATCCTCAAATCCGGGGATAAACTGACCGCTGCCGAGCTTCAAGCTGTGGTTTTCACCCTTGCCGCCTTCGAAAGCTACGCCGTCAACGAAGCCCTCGTAGTCGATCTTTACGGTGTCGCCCATCTGTGCGGCTCTGTCGGTGATCTCTACTTCTCTTGCGTTTCTCTCGCGAACGTGCATGATTTCGTGTTCAACCTGCTCGTCGGTTACGGGTACTACTTTCTTCTCTGCCTTGATTCCAACGTAGTCGTTTATCTCAACTTCGGGCTTTACGTATACCTTTGCTTTCAAAACGACGTCGCCCTCGATAGACTCGATGTCGAACTCGGGACGGCTTACGACTTCGATAGCCGCTTCGTTTACAGCAGCTTCGTAAGCGTCGGGCAAAAGCATATCTATAGCTTCCTCATAGAACACTCCCTTACCGTACATCTTCTCGATAAGGCTCTTGGGTGCCTTGCCGGGACGGTAGCCGGGAACGTTTATTTTGCCTACCTTCTTCTTATAAACTTTGTCAATAGCTTTTTCAAAGCTTTCCTTGTCGATGGAGAACGTGAGCTCCACAAGGTTCTTTTCCGTCTTTTCGGATTTGATAAGTGCCATTTAAGGTTCCTCCGTTTTTATATTGCATTTGTTTTTTTACATTTTACCAAGATTGCATTATACCACAATTTTTATGATTTGTAAACTGTTTTTTTATTATTTTATGAGCATAGGTTGAAAATTTAAGTAATCCGCCGAACAAAGTGTGAAAGATATGCCGTCAAAGCTCTCCCACAGTCTTGCGCCGTCGATGCCGTGTAGGTGTCCGTAATAGCATTTTTTTATCCCGTGCGCCTTTAGGACGGAAATTATCTCGTCACATCGGTAGTCGCCGTATATGGCGGGATAGTGCAAAAACACAAGCGGTGCATCAAGTCCGTTTTCGCTTGCGAGTCTCTCCCCCTCTTTAATCGAAAGCTCAAGTCTTCCGCATTCCCTTGCGATAATCTTTTTGTTATCGGCACCCGCCACTTCCGCGTCCAAGTACCAGCCGCGAGAGCCGCATATAACCGTATCCTCACATACGTAAGCATTATTGAACAAAAAGCGTATCTTGTCAAAGCCCATCGCCTTACGGTACTCTTCAAGCTTATTCATCGTGCTCCACCAATAATCGTGGTTGCCCTTGCCTATTATCTTCATACCGGGTAGGGAATTCAAAAACTCCATATCGGCTCCGAGCTCCGAAAGCTTCATCGCCCATGAAATATCTCCCGGCATTACGAGAGTATCCTCCTCATTAAGACGTGCGAGGTTTATTTTTAATTTTTCTGTATAGTCCGTCCACCTGCCGCCGAAAACGTCCATCGGCTTTTTCGCTTCAAGCGAAAGATGCGGATCAGACAAGGTATATATTGCCATAAAATAACCTCGCTTTCAAGAATAAATCCACGCACTTATGCCAAACATATCATTACTTCAACAAAGGAGACCTTATATGAATCTTTTCAACTACAGCAAAAATGATGAACCCGAACACATCAAAGGCATTTACTGCAACGTGAAAAATTGCGTACACCACGACGGCGACGGATATTGCACGGCAAATAAGATAAATATCGGGCCCGCTTATGCGACAAACTGTACGGATACGGTCTGCTCAACGTTCAAACAAAAAAACTACGGTTAAGTGACGGAGCATATCGCTCCGTTTACATAATTACAAGCTCTCGATTACTTCCTTTGCCATTGCGTCACGGTCGATGCTCTTCGTAAATCTCACTTTTCTTTCGCCGATTCCCGCAAGAGGTGTCGGTATCTTTACGCCCGTGAGCTTATAAAGGTCGTCAAGTGCCGTAAGTGAGCTTTCGCTCTTTTTGCCCGTGAGGGAATAATACACGTTATCCGCAAACTTATAGGGGCTTGCAGTAGAAACCACGAGCATTTTTGCATCGTCGCCCATCTCTTCGATATACTTTCTTGCACAGTGAAGCGCAACGGCAGTATGCGTATCGGAAAGATAGGAGCAATTCTCGTAAGTTTCCTTGATAGTTAACGCGGTGCTTTCCTCGTCGCAATAATATCCCGCAAAGCTCTCTTTAAGCTTTGCAAGAGTTTCACCATCAACACTGTAGCGTCCGTTTTCGGAAAGCTCCTTCATATATTTTGCAGTCTTTTCGCTTCCAACGGAAAGATAGAGGTATCTTTCAAGGTTTGAGGAGATGAGAATGTCCATAGAAGGTGACATCGTGAGGTGGAAGGCTCTGTTTCTGTCGTATACGCCCTCGTTTATGAAATCAGTAAGGATATTGTTTTTGTTTGATGCGCACACGAGCTTCTTTATTGGAAGACCCATTTGTTTTGCGATATATCCTGCGAAGATGTTGCCGAAGTTACCCGTGGGAACGCATACGTTTATCTTCTCGCCAAGCTGTATTCTACCTAATGCAACCATATCACAATACGCGGAGAAGTAGTATACTATCTGTGGAGAAAGTCTGCCCCAATTTATAGAGTTTGCGCTTGAGAAAAACTTGCCTTTTTCTGCAAGTGCTTTCTTTATTTCTTCGTCGGCAAATATCTTCTTTACGCCTGTCTGCGCGTCGTCAAAGCAGCCCTTGATGGCGCATACGTTTACGTTGTCGCCCTCTTGCGTTGCCATCTGAAGCTTCTGTACGGTAGAAACGCCGTTTTCGGGATAAAATACCATTATTCTTGTGCCGGGGACATTCTTATATCCCTCAAGTGCCGCCTTTCCCGTATCACCCGAAGTGGCAACGAGAATGAACGCCTCGCCCTTTTCGTTCGTTTTCACGAGCGCCTGCGAAAGAAGCGTGGGGCATATCTGAAGCGCCATATCCTTAAACGCGGCAGTAGGACCGTGCCAAAGCTCAAGCACGTCAAGATCCTTGTCCAAATTTACAACGGGAGCCGCCGCCGTATCAAACTTGCCGCCCTCGTATGCAAACTTTGCCGCATGGCAAAGCTCGTCCTCCGTGTAGTCGTCAAGAAACAGCGAAAGCACCTTGACTGCTCTCTCGGAATACGAAAGAGGCATAAGTTCCTTTATGAAATCAAGGTCTATGCACGGCAAAGATTCGGGCATAAAAAGTCC
>JAZRTW010000038.1:0-5737 GCA_045652265.1 Eubacteriales bacterium
TCTTGCCAAACAAATTTAATAGTAGAATTAGCGGTATCTTTTTCTTTATGGAATAGGTATACCCTTTTTTAACCATAATCATTTTTAGAATTTGAAAAAAACGCAAATTCCGCTTAAATGATTATGGTAGAGATACTCTAATTCTATTTAAATTTGTTTGGCGACAATTGGAGTTTGCGTTTTTCGGTGCGACAACTCCGGTTGTCGCACTTTTATTTTTGAAAAATTAAAGGGGAAGGAGGTTTGCATAGAAAATGTTAGGGGGTTTATTGAAAGTTTCAGGATTGCTAATACTTAAGTTGGTATACGGTAAAAGCTTTGATGAAGAAAACTCAAGTACGATGATTATGCTTTTACTGTCAATGGCAAATGTTTTTTGGCTTTTATCCATACTTTTTTGCCTTGCGGGGAAGTCGTTAACAACAATTGCTTTTGCTGCGTTCATTGCAATAGGTTATCCAATAGCTATTGCTATATGGGCTATAAATGAAAGAAAAAAGCAACAAAACAATTAGCTTTATTACTTACAGCCTAAATAAAAAAGGGAGGCGATGCCTCCCTTTTTTATTTCTCTATATACGAATTTCTTTTTCTTGCGAAGCCACAAAGTATCTCGTAGCTTATAGTGCCTACGGTTTCCGCGATCTTTTTTGCGCTCAAAGTTTCAAGCCCGTCCGTACCGAATATCGTCGCGACGTCACCGACTTTACACTCTATTTCACTCACGTCGACCATACACTGATCCATACATATTCTGCCGAGTATCTTCGCGCGCTTTCCGCCGATAAGCAGATAGCCCTTTTCGCCCCAAAGTCTCGGAAGTCCGTCGGCGTATCCCGCGCTTACCGTCGCAACGCTCATATCCCTCGTTGCCTTAAACGTACAGCCGTAGCTGATGCTCTCGCCCGCCTTAACCTTATGCACGTGGATAACTCTCGATTTCGCTTCCATTACGGGACGGAGATTCGGGCCGCCTTCTGCGCCGTAAAGCGAGATGCCCGCCCTTACCATATCAAGATGGCAATAGGGGAAATTACCGATGCCGTCGCTGTTACAGATGTGCTTTGTGAGCCCCGTAACGCCGAGCTTTTCAAGCTTCTTTGTGACGCTTATAAAGTTTCTGTACTGTATCGCATTGTAAACGTCCGCGCGCTTGTCGGCAACTGCGAAATGGCTGTAGATACCTTCTATTTTGAAAAGCGGTATTCTTGATACGTTTATTATCTGTGCCGTGCTTATCTGGATATCGTCGGCGCTCTGGCACACGAATCCTATACGGTTCATACCCGAGTCAAGCTTGATATGAACGCGAAGCTTCATCGCGCCTTCTCTTAAAGCGCTTGCAAGCTCCCCTGCGTAGTCGTACGAATAAAGACTCTGTATAAGGTCGTAGCGACACAAAAGCTCGCAATCGGAAGGCTCCGTTCTTCCCAAAATAAGAATGTCCTTATCGATACCTGCCTCACGAAGCTCTATAGCCTCGCCAATGCAAGCCACTGCAAACATATCCGCGCCGAGCGCGTCAAGCGCCTTCGCTACGCGCACGCTTCCGTGTCCGTAGCCGTCCGCTTTTACTACCGCGCAAAGCTTACATTCCTCGGGAATGACGCTTCTTATGTATTTATAATTGTTTTTAAGATTGTCGAGGCTTATTTCAAGCCACACTCTCTTGGTCTTTATGTCCAAAATTATCGTCCTTTCCGTAAGTAAATCCCGTAATTTCCGCTCTTATTCCGTCCCAAACCAAAAGCAAGGGCTTATTATTCGCAAAGTAAAGCTCCGTGCCGTCAAGGCTTATCTTCATACAGTCCTCGCCGTATAGCTTTACCCTCTCGCATCTTTCGTTTCCGCTTATCAAAGCCATCTTTTCCAAAGCGTCAAAAACCGAGCATATCTTACAATCTTTGGGAGAAATATCAATGCTCACGTCGCCTATTTCCAAAACAGCCTTGCCGTCCTTTTGCTTATACTTTGCATCTGCGCTTTGTTTTGGGTGATCCAAAACGTATACGTATTCGCCGCCTTGCTTCGCAAGCATGCCGCCGAATAAAAGCTCCCCCATTTCGCTTTGCACGTTAAGTCTGAAACTATAGTCGCCTGAAAGGCTTTCCGATAGCTTCAAAACATCATTCTTTGCACTGCAAGCGCAAAAGAAAAGTAAAACCGATAAACAGATAAGCGTAATACGTTTAAAAGTCATACAAACCTCCTAAATTTTACTGTTTGTACGTCCTCTTAAATGCTTCGGGAATACTTTCTGTACAAAGCGAAGGTATCGCTCCGAAGCTTGTGTATTTTTCTGCAGTTATATCGCCCGCAAGTCCGTGAAGGAAAACCGCCGCCTTTGCCGCGGAAAGTGTGTCGAGCCCCTGACATAACAACGAGCCCATCATTCCCGAAAGCAAGTCCCCATATCCGCCCTTCGCCATAGCCACACTGCCCGTTGGGTTTACAAAAAGCGCGTCTCCTTTTCCTATGATAGTGCTCTTCCCCTTTAACACAAGCGTTGCACGTGAAGAAGCGCAAAACTCTCTTACGGCGCTTTCTCTGTCCGTGACAGGCTTATGCGTAAGGCGTGCCATTTCGCCCTCGTGAGGCGTTAAAACGACGTTTTCACCCAAAAGCTCTGCAGCACCCAGCTCATCGAGCATCGCGATACCGCTTGCGTCTATCACAACGGGTATCTTGCATTCATTCAATATATATTCAAGAAGCCTCGTATTATGACTGCTCTTTTCAAGTCCGCAACCGAATACGACGGCTTTTGCTTTCTTTAAGTATTCTTTCACCGCACTTTGCTCGTTTGACAAAAATACGGGCTCGTAAAGCGCTCCCTGCAATATGCCGAGGGCGTACGCGGGAGATGACTGATAAAGAAGTCCCACGCCCGAAAGCAAAGCTCCCTTTGCGCAAAGTATCGCCGCTCCCGTCATAGTGTCACTTCCCGTTATGCACAAAAGAGTGCCCACGCTGTATTTGTGGGCATTCTCGGGGTGTTTCGGAAGAAGGGAGGCTATATGCTCTCTTGAAAGCTCTTCCATATTATAATGAGCCTCTGTCTACTGCGTTACGGTTATAGTAAACGAAGCTGTCGAGCGTTTTCTTTACGGCATCGAAATAAACGAGCGTTTCGCCATCTTTTGCGTCCTTGTACGCGAGGCAATAAAGGTTAGGCGCCTTCATTGAAGAACAAGCCTTTATAACCTTTGAATACTTGCTTTCATCGCGCATAGCCGCGTTCTTTTCGGTAACGGGGCATACGAAATGCAACTGGCTTATCTTTGCTTCGCAAAGACGCTTACGGCTCTTTTTAGAATGAATGGCGTCGAGCTGAAAATATCCCGAAACGATAGCGTATTCGTACTCAACCGCAGTAAAGCCCCAAAGAAACCATACCAAAACGCCGAGAAGAAACCAAAGCACCGGAAGTGCCATAACGAGTCCTTTGAGAAGGTCGCTTGTTGCAATCGACACGTATGAAACGACAACTGCCGCAAAAAAACCGATGAGCAAAAGCGTTCTGAGAAAAACCGTTTTGCCGCCCGCCTTGCGAGCGACGAGATATTCACTGTAACTTGAAGAATTTTCCATTTCACACCTGTAATAAAAATTTTTTGTCAATAATATATTGTAACACGTAATCATTATATCAAATGAAAACAAAAAATGCAATATCAATATTGAAAGAGGTGCAAAGAAAATGAAGTTCTTTTTATCGTGGTTTGCAATTGGTGTAGGTGTCGTAGCAGTTTTGTTGTACGGCATAAATTCCGTCCCAGTAAAAGAAAAAACGGAAGGCTTAACAAGCCTTGAAAAGCTTGAAATGTGGGAAGTTGCATCTCCCGTATTTTTGCCACTTGCGGACAAGCAAGAAAACACGGAAAGCGAAAATACGCAGGAAAGCGAAGAGGAAAACACCTCTTCCCCCGAATCAGAGCTTATAATAGATGTATATAACAGCAAGGCGGACGCATATATGAAAATGCCGCTTGAGGAATATCTCTACGGCGTGGTACTCGCGGAAATGCCGCAAAGCTTTAACGACGAAGCTTTGAAGGCACAGGCAGTCGCCGCAAGAACTATGGTACTTTTTAAGGAATCGGGAGAAAATAATCAAAGCCACCCTCACGCCGCAGTATGTACGAATTCGGGGCATTGTATGGCGTATTTGCATCCCGAAGACTATATTGCCGCATCTGCGGGTACGGGAAGCGAATTTCTTGAGAGGATCAAAGCGGCGGTAAACGGCACGAAAGGCGAAATACTTACTGTAGACGGCGAGCCTATTATGGCGGTGTTCCACGCATCAAGCTACGGCCGCACCGAAAACAGCGAGGCGATGTGGTCTGTCAAATACCCTTATTTGCGCGCAGTCGAAAGTCCCGAAAAGCTTTATCCCGATAAGGTTAAGGGTCTGCTTACGGATAAGACGGTCAGCATTTACGAATTTTACGATAAGATATGCGCAAAATTTCCCGACACGACTTTGACCGTAGCGGCAGTAAAAGAGGGCTTTAACATCGAAAAAACCGACGCAGGCAGAGTGAAAACCGTCACTATAGGCGATACGGTTATAAAGGGCAAGGATTTCCGTAGCATGCTCGGTCTGCGTACAACGGACTTTTCCGTAAAATACGAGGACGGAAATATCATAATAAACGTGCGTGGCAACGGTCACGGAGTCGGTATGAGCCAATACGGCGCAAGCCTTCTTGCCTCGGAAAAGGGCTACGGCTATAAAGAGATCCTTAAACATTATTACACGGGAGTAGAAATAACAAACTGCTTGGCTTAAAACGTTAAAAGACTGTGACAAGTCACAGTCTTTTATTATGTCTGTCATCTAATTTTAAAAGTTTCATTAAACCTGCCACAACGATTATACCTGCCGCAAGAGCGCCTGCGTATCCAAGCGTTTCGGCTCCTCTTTGCGCAAATATCAAGAAGTCACCGGAAAATGCCGCGCGCATCGTGTAATATAGGGCGCTTCCCGGAATCAGCGGGATAAGGCTCGTTATGATAAACGTGGTTTTGGGCGTTTTCAAAATACGCGCCATTATTTCTGCATATATCGAAATAAATGCCGAAACTATCAAATATCTGATTATTTCGTCGGAAATAAAAGTACCCAAAAGTAAAAACAGCGACCAAGAAAGAAGTCCGCCGAACGCCGCAAACAAAAAGCGGCGGGCTCTGATATTATATAAAACGGCAAATCCGGCAGAACCGATAAAGCCCGTTATTATTTGAAGTATGGGGTCCGGGCAACCAACAAGCGTCGCGTCCGTTGCAGTATGCATCAAAAACGCGGAAAAGAAATATCCTATCGCAATGGAAAAGGCAAGAAGTAATGCCTCAATCGTACGGATAATACCCGAAAGACTGTCACCCACGAACATATCGCGAAGAGCAACCGTCAGGGCAACTCCGGGAATCAAAAGCATTATATTACCGATTATTGCAAAATCCGCACTTTTAAGGATACCGAGTTTTACGGCGACAAATGCAAGGAACGTTGCTGTAAAAGCCGATAAAAAACGCGCAAATACGGCGTTTAATGCACGTCTTTCGGTAAATGCGCCGACGATTGATAAAATAATGCCGATAAAAAATGCGCAAATCGCATCTATAACCGTACCGCCGAAAAATAATGAAAACGCTGACGCAATAGATCCGTATGAAAGTAGGTGAAATACAAAAGGATAGGATCTTGTAATCTTGATCTTGGTAAACTCGG
>JAZRTW010000039.1:0-4471 GCA_045652265.1 Eubacteriales bacterium
GCCATAGCGACGGTTGCTGCACAAGTTATACAAGCTACCCTTACCCTTATACATATGTTCCGCGCAAAGTTCGATGACCCGTGCAAACTCAAGATTAAAAGACTGCGCTTTGATATGCACATATTCAGCGAGCTTGTCAGAGTCGGTATTCCGCTCGGACTTCGAAGCAGCGCATTCGGTATCTCCAATGTCATTATCCAGACGGGCGTAAATTCCCTGCCGCCTATTTGTGTTACGGCAAACACTGCGGCAAGCAACGTTGAAACGTACATATTTAATATACTTAATGCCTTCTATCATACGACTCTTACCTTTACGTCGCAGAACTACGGAGCGCGTAATTTTAAGCGAATGAAGAAGACGATGTATACCTTGATGGCTACGGTGACCGTTATCGGAATAGCGCTCGGTGTCGTCGCCGTTGTATTTGCAGAGCCGCTCATTGCAATATTCAAAAATGACCCCGAGGTAATAGAGATAGGTAAAATAAAGCTCGTGTATATCGCAATATCGTATTTCCTTTGCGGTATTATGGAAACACTTACTGCGATGCTTACATCTATGGGATATGCGGGGCTTTCGACTATCGTGTCTCTTGCGGGAGTGTGCGGATTAAGAATAGTGTGGGTATACACCGTATTCCAAAGTATACATACGCTCCAAACGCTTTATCTGTCGTATCCGATCTCTTGGTCGGCGACTGCGCTTGTTTTGTATATTGCCGCGTTGTATTTCTATAAAAAGAAACTGTCGCATTTTGAAGAAAAACAGTCCCTTGAAGTAAAATAACGAAAGCGCCCGAAAAAGTGAAAGCTTTTTCGGGCGCCGTTTTTATATAAAAATTTACCCAAGTGTCCGAAAAGGCACTTGGGTAAAACTTTTTTGATTATTTGGAATTAGTCTTCGTCGATAGTCTTGAAAGACTTGCCCCACATATTCATTCTTGCTTCATAAGCTTCGTTGAAGCGGTAGTCCTTCCAGAAGGTGAGGATCTCAAGGGGCTCATCGCTTTCACCGTTCTTGAGAGCGTGGAAGCATCCCTTGGGAATAAAGATAACCTGGTTGTCGTAAACGTCAACGGTCTTGTCGCCGAGAACGCACTTGCCGTTACCTTTGAGGATGTAGTAGATCTCGTCTTCTTCGTGAGCTGCACCGCCGAGATCAACGTGGGGAGGAACGGTTCCGTGGTTCATCTGGATAACTCCGTCGCGGCCCGTGATAACGTGGTCGAGGATCATTCTGGACTGATAGCCGTCACCGAAGATAAGGGGTTTTACTTTGTCTACGTCAACTACCAATGAATCAAGTTGCTTTTCTGCCATTTTTGTGTTCTCCTTTATATAAATTATTTAACCTCTAATACTATATACTTATTTTCCGTGCAATGTGTTAACAAATTGTTAACTTTATTAAATATTTTAATATCGCAGGGTAAATTTGTCATTATGGCTTGAGAAATAGATGTTTTTACGTGCCGATACCGCAAGTGCTATGCCGATTCCTATATAGATGCTGAGCACCGAAGAGCCACCGTAGCTGAAAAACGGAAGGGGGATACCGATAACGGGGAGTATACCGAGGCACATTCCGATGTTTTCGGCTACTTGGAATATGAGCATCGACGCGATGCCTACGCATATATATCCGCCCGCGTCGCTATGAGACTGACGAGCTATTTTTAAAATCTTGAAAATGAGAAGTGCCAATACCGCAAGACCTATAAGGCAGCCGATAAGACCGAAGTTTTCGCCGAGCACGGAAAAAGCAAAGTCCGTTTCCTGCTTGGGCACTTTTCCCGCGGACGTAAGATATCCTTCGCCGTAGCCCGAGCCCGTTATCTTACCGAGCGATATGGCTTTTCTGCTCTGTATCTGCTGATAGCCCCAATCCAAAGGGTCAAGATCGGGATTGAAGCCGACGAGAATTCTCCTTCTTCTGTATTCCGGCAAGAATCTCCAAATAATAGGGGAGGCGACTACGGCAGAGCCGAGAGCGACGCCGAAATACCAAGGGCTTAAGCCTGCGTAAAAGCACATCGCAACGAACATTACGAGGAATACGAGCGCAGATCCAAGGTCACCTTGCAATATTACGAGCCCGACGATTACGCCCATGTGCAGAATAAGAAGCGAGACGTTTTTCAAGCTGTTTATGTTTTGTTTTGCCGAGTCGAGATGGCTTGCAAATGTTACGGCAAATATTAGCTTTGCAAATTCCGCCGTCTGAAAGTTAAAGGGTATTCCGGGAATGGAAAGCCAAGATTTACTTCCGACCTCGTCTCCGTGGCCGAACAAAAGCGTGAGGATAAGCAGTCCGACTATTCCGATATAGAATATCTTGGAAAAACGAATGACAAGATCGTAGTCCATTGCCGATACGATGAACATAAGCACGATTCCTATTAAAGTGGCGATAAACTGCGTGAGCACGTACCTTGACGTATTCATATACGCAGTTGCGCTCTTGCAAACGACGAGTCCGAAAACGGAGCACAAAAGCGCGAATATTATCAAAGGGTAATCAAGAGTTTTGAAATACTTTTTAACTCCGGACGATATTGCCATCGAATGCTCCTTTCTCTAAACTGTGTTCGTAAAATGTACCGCATTACAATTCTATCATTTATTCGAATGAAAAGCAATGCTTTTTTGACAGCCTGTCGAAAAATTATATGTCAAAAAAGAAAACTAAAAAATTTTGCAAAAAATCGAAAAAATTACTAAAAAACTATTGCAAAAACGATTTTTTTTGTGTATACTATGATCACAAGGTGCAAAAATGCCTAAAATGGCTCAAAGTGGATTAAAAATTCGAAAGGGAGGTGCGAATATGCTTAACGGAAGATACAGCTTTAATATCAACGAAAAAGGCAGATTGTTCGTGCCTTCGAAGATGAGAGACAATTTGGGAACGAAGTTTATTCTTTCGAAATCTCCCACAGACCGTTGCCTCGTTATCTACCCGATGGAAAAATGGGAAAAGATACTTGAAAAGCTTGAGCAAAATTCCACCGCTACGAAGGGCGTAAGAAGAAGACTCTTTGGAAACGCCGAAGAAATGGAAACGGATAAGCAGGGAAGAATAATCGTTCCGCAGACTTTAAGAGAATTCGCAGACCTCGACGGTGAAGTAACGATTATCGGAACGGGTGACAGCGTGGAAATATGGAACGCCCAAACTTATGCGGAATATGAAGCCGAGGAAGACGGCGAGGCAATGGAAAAATTGCTTATAGAGTACGGACTTTGATATGAGCGAATTTGTACATATTTCGGTTCTTGCAAGCGAAACGATAGACGGACTTCGCGTAAAGCCCGACGGCGTATACGTTGACTGTACGCTCGGAGGTGGAGGACACGCAAGCCTCGTTCTTGAAAAGCTTGGAACGGGCAGACTTATTGCCATCGACCAAGACGAGTATGCGATAGGCAGAGCAAAAGAAAGGCTTTCGGCTTACGAGGGCAAAGTGACGTACGTAAACGACAACTTCAGAAATTTAAAGGCGATTCTTGAAACCTATGCACCGGACGGCGTAGACGGCGTTATGATGGACCTCGGCGTTTCGTCGTTCCAGCTCGATATGGCGGAAAGAGGATTTTCCTATAATAACGACGCGCCCCTTGATATGAGAATGTCGAGTAAAGGCAAAAGCGCTTATGACGTCGTAAACACCTACACGGAATATGAGCTTCGAAGAATACTCCGTGACTACGGCGACGAGAAATTCGCCCAGAGAATAGCGTTTAATATCGTAAAGGAAAGAGAGCAAAAGCCGATTGAAACGACGCTTGAGCTCGCGGAAATAATTAAAAATTCAATTCCGATGAAAGCAAGGGAAAAGGGGCATCACCCCGCAAAGAAAAGCTTTCAGGCAATAAGGATAGAGGTAAACGACGAGCTTGCAATAATAAATTCGTCGATAACCGACGCCGTTGACGGACTCAAAGAGGGAGGAAGACTTGCAGTTATAAGCTTCCACTCACTTGAAGACAAAGCGGTAAAGCACGCTATGGCGGAAAATGCGAAAGGCTGCGAATGTCCTCCTTCGTTTCCCGTATGCGTGTGCGGCAAAAAGCCGAAGATAAAAATTTTAACGAAGAATGCGATAACGTCTACGGACGAAGAGCTTGAAAAAAACCCGAGAGCAAGAAGTGCAAAATTAAGGGTGGCTGAAAAAATATAAGAATTACAAAACGGAGGAGCGGTATGGCAAAAGTCAATACAAATCGTATATATGGAAAACAGAATACGAATACGGTTTCAAAGAAGCCCGAAGTAAGTTCCTCTGTTTCTATAATAAAACCGCAGACGCAAGTAACTCTTACGGCAACACCGAAAAGAGCGGGTGCGAAGATACTGACGAAAAGCGTACCCGTACAGAACAAAAGCTTTCCTTTCGTGCTTGTACTGTTTGCGCTTATATGTACGTCGATGATAATGCTTATGGTATTCAACTACGCAAAGCGATATG
>JAZRTW010000040.1:0-6422 GCA_045652265.1 Eubacteriales bacterium
GCGTGATACCCGCCGACGAAAGCGTTACGACTATCGGAGAATTTGCATTTGAAAGCTGCAAGGAGCTTGAAAGCATAACTATTCCAAACGGCGTAACTTCAGTCGAAAGATATGCGTTTGATAGCTGCGAGAACCTTAAAAACGTAAGTTTATCAGAGAGCGTCGAGTATATCGAACACGGTATTTTCAGCGGTTGCAAAGCACTTGAAAGCATAACAGTCGACGAAGATAACACAGCATACCATAGTGACGGCAACTGCCTTATCGAAACGGCAAGTAAAACGCTTATCGCGGGTTGCAAAACAAGCGTGATACCCTCCGACGAAAGCGTTACCGTGATAGGCGAATGTGCTTTTGACAGGTCCGGTATTGAAAGCGTAATCATTCCCGACGGCGTAACGCATATAGGCGCACTTGCGTTTTACTATTGCGCGTCGCTTGCGGATATAACGCTTCCCGACAGCGTGACTTATATCGGGGACAACGCGTTCGATAATACGTTATATTTCAGTAACGAAGAGAATTGGGAAAACGGAATACTGTATATAGATAGTCACTTGATAGAAGCGCACTACACCTTATCGGGCGCCTGCGTTATCAAAGACGGCACTAAAACGATAGCCGAAGCCTCATTTCAATATCGCGATGAAATAACGAGCGTGAGCATTCCCGAAAGCGTAACGTCTATTTGCGAATATGCGTTTGCCGATTGTACGGGTCTTACGAGTGCGACCTTTGAAAATACTAAAGGCTGGAGTATTTACCATTGGAGTACCGGCAACGTTAAGCTTTCACCTGACGAGCTTGAGGAAAACGCGGCGGATTATTTGGCAAGTACGTACAGCGACTGTGCTTGGACACGGAGCGTAGCCGGCGGCGCGGGTGACTTAAACGGCGAC
Source organism: Eubacteriales bacterium (assembly GCA_045652265.1). Classification (GTDB taxonomy): domain Bacteria; phylum Bacillota; class Clostridia; order Oscillospirales; family CAG-272; genus CALCTE01. Next base: position 900 of record JAZRTW010000040.1, read on the forward strand.
GAGGAAGTAAGCGCAGACGATGCTATCTACCTCTTGTATAGAATCTTCTTCGGGGATACTCAATACCCCGTAAGTCAAGACTGTGACTTTGACGGAAACGGCAGCTTGGAAGCAGACGACGCGATATATCTTTTATACCGAGTATTCTTCGGAGAAACGATGTATCCGCTTTATCCCAACGTACAAAGCAACGCTTGGACGGGTAATTATTAATAAAAACGAAAAACACATTCTGAAATTAAATTTCGGAATGTGTTTTTTGGTCTATGGTCTACGGCATGCATTTCTCATACTTTTCGCAAATTGTACCGTGAGGCACAGAGAAAAACTAAACGCAAACAGCGTCAGTATATACACGCCGCCAGAAACGAGCGGGCTTAAATTTATGCCGTACAAAAGTCTTGCGGCAAACGTAGCGACGTTTTCCGAAAGCGCGTACAGGCGCGAGTCGGCGAGGGATAAGAGCGCGGCAGTCACCGCAAGGCGAAGTGTCGCCGCCGCCAAAAAGCCAAGGAAGGTAAGCCTAAAATACAGCTTGCGCTTTTCTTTTTCGGGCAGGGGCTTTTCAAGGGGCGGCTTTGCGGCTCTGTCATTTTCTTCGCAAGCAAAAAAGCTTTTTGCAAGATATATCATCACAAGTTCCGAGAGGGACGAAAATATCAGAAATTCCGCACCCGTTTTGTCGGAAAAATCGCCGACGATATTCGACGCGTCGAGATCCTTTGCATATACCGCCGCCAAAAACACGAGCAGTATCATAGTGCATATAAGCAAGATAACGGCGACTCTGCCCGAGGACGAAATATTTTTAATTGCGAGATATACGCACAATAAAAGCGACGAGAGGACGATTATCCAAAACGGAATATAGCCGAAATCGCCGTCCTTTAAAAGCCGCGCGCCGTCATACGCGCGCACCGATAGGGCACATAAGGGGAAAAGCGAAAGCAAAAATCCAAAAACGTTCGATTTGACGGCGGGAAGTATGACGATAAGCCCGAGCAGTATGAGCTCGAAAAGTAAAGCAAGCGCGGTTGTGGGAAGGGCGTAATTTCCCATTGTGAGCGCGTATTTCGTCGATGCGAAGCTTCCGTAAAGAAGGATAACGCTTACCGCGAAAAGCTCGCTTCGGTTAAGCTTGTTTTCCATTTTCTCACCCCTCGAAATATATCTTTCCGTCTTCACCCTTCCTTATTTTTAAAAGGAAGGGCATTTTATTTTCCGAAATAAGCTCGTTTACGTGCCGCCACAGCCTCGTGTCTGCCGATATGCTTCGCGAGCCGGCGGCATCCGTTATCTTGATATAGTCTGCACTTGCAAGCTCTTTTTTTCCTCTGAATACCGCGACGGAGAGGGGAAAATCGTTTGTCTTTACGGCGTAGCTTGCTATATCGTAAAGCTCGCCTTCAAGTATGCCGTCGCCGAGAAGCAGTACCTCCGCCGACGGAAAAAACATATTTTTATACGAGCCGTTTTTTGCGTTTTCTATTGCCGCGCGCACTTCTTTTCCGCTTCCGTAAAAGAAGTGCGCTTCTGTGCTTTCCGCGTCGGTGCAATATACGTTGACCGTGTACTCGCCCTGTGCTTTATCGAAGAATACGGCTTTCACAAAAAGCATACTGTCAAGGTTATGTGCGGGCTTCGACTTTAAAAGAGGCAGTACGAGTATCAGCGAGATTATGGCAAGCGGATACAGCACGTAGGTATAGGCTTGTTTCTTCACCGTTGCACTCCTCCTTTAAATTTGATAAGCGTATCTTTTATACCCTCCTTGACGAAAGGCGCGACGGGCGAAAGATACGGTACGCCGAAGGAGGTCTTTGACGCAAGATATACCACCGTTAGCGCAAGCCCCATTATGACGCCGAAAAGACCGCAAAGCTGTGCGATGAGCACGAATAAAAATTTCAAAAGTACGTTACACCACGTCACAGGCGGGGAGATGTAGGCGCAGGTTGCGGTAAACGCCACAGCCATAAGAGTCGGCGCACTCACGAGCCCCGCCGTCATAGCCGCGTCGCCGAGTACGATACCTGCGACAAGGCTCACCACCGAGCCCATCGTGCGCGGCATACGCTGACCGACCTCGCGTATTATGTCGAAAACGATGAGCATAAGTGTAAGCTCCCAAAATAAGCCGTAGGGTACGCTTAATCGCTCTCTTGCAAGTATCTCCAATAGCTTGTCGGGAAGCATATTTTGGTGATATTCGAGAAGCGACAGATATATGCCGGGCAAAAGAAGCGACGCACATACGGCGAAAAAGCGCAAAAGGCGCGCGAAGGTCGCGTACTGCGGGGATTTCGAGTAGTCGTCGCTGCATTGTAGCGTTTCGATGTAAAGCTCGGGTACGGTAAGCACGACGGGCGAGCCGTCGACAAATATCGCGATACGTCCCTCGGAGAGCTTTGCCGCCGTTTTGTCGGGGCGCTCGGTGTTGCCTACGACGGGGAAAAGCGTAAACTTTCCGTCGGATATTGCCATTTCGAGCGTACCGCTGTCGTGTATGGTTTGTAGGTCGCTTTTTTCGATACGCTTTAAGAGCTTTTGCAAGGTCGCAACGTCGGCGATGCCTTCGATATACATAATGAAAACGTCGGTCTTTGACAGCTTTCCGACCTTTATCTTGATGCATTTTAAAGCCGCGTTGCGAAGGCGGCGGCGCACGAGGGATACGTTCGTTGCGGCGTCTTCTATGAAGCTGTCGTGAGGGCCTCTTACCACTTCTTCGACGCCCGCGTTATCTATCGCGCGAAATTCCTCGTTTCTCGCGAGCGCGCCGTACATTGCGTTTTCTTCGTCGGAAAATATCACGGCGTTGCCTTCGAGTATCACTTCGTACGCTCTTTCAAGCGAGTCTACGGGATATACTTCGGAGTTGCCCACTCTGTCGGGTACTTTATCCCTTGCGACGTTAGAAACGATGGGCATAATTAGAGTGCTTGCGATGTATAATCTATCGGATAGGTGGTCTATGGCAACAAGCGCAAACTCGCCGCCTTTATCGTCGCGGAACTTTCGTATACAAAGATCGTCGAAATTCTTGAATTTTTCTTCTATTGCATTACAAAATGATTGCAAAATAATTTTAAAATTCTCCTTAAAACAATATTTTTCGCAAATCTGCGCCTAAACTATTGACATTGTTTGCAAATGGGTGTAAAATTACTGCGAATGCGGAATTATCCTCATACGGAGGCTTGAAATGATAGATAAAGAACAGATAAAAACGCTTGTAAGAAGCGCGCTTGAAAAGAAAATTTCCGGCACGGTTCACGGCAAAGGTTTTATATTTGCGGCGAATTGGAAAATGAACCAGGATAAAGCCAAAGTAGAAAGCTTTTGCAAGGATATCAAAAACGTAAAAACGGTAAACGGCGACAGCATTCTCATATTCCCGCCCTTCGTTTATCTCGATATGCTTTCAAGAGAGCTTTCGGGAAGCGGTATAGGATTTGGAACGCAGAACGTATCGTGCGAAAAAAGCGGTGCGTTCACGGGAGAAGTTTCTGCTGATATGATTTCCGAATTCGGCTGTAAATATGCGATAGTCGGACACAGTGAAAGAAGAAGTCTTTATAAGGAAACGGACGGCGACTGTGCAAAGAAGGTGCGTATGCTCCTTTCGAAAAACATCGTTCCCGTGCTTTGTGTCGGCGAAAAGGAAAGCGCACGCCGCGACGGAAGCTTCGAAGAGGTAATCAAGATACAGCTTACCCACTCACTCGCAGGCTTAAAGCCCGAGGACGGCAAAAACATCATAATCGCTTACGAGCCCGTATGGGCGATAGGCACGGGGCTTGTAGCAAGCACCGAGCAGATAGCGAGCACGCATAAGTTTATACGCGAGGTGCTCTGCGAGATATTCAAATGCTACGGCAAGGATATCCCGATACTTTACGGCGGCTCCGTAAAGCCCGATAACATCAAAGGCATTTCAAAGGTAAACGACGTGGGAGGATTCCTCGTCGGCGGTGCAAGCCTCAAGGCTTCATCGTTTATACAGATGATAGAAACGGTAGAAAAAGACTAAACTCGCAAAGGGGTTTATATGATTACAAAGGAAGAGATAACAAAAACCGTCATGGCGGTCATATCGGAATTGTTCCCCTTCCTTTTGCGAAGCGGAGCAAACACGAATCTATTGCTCTTGCCCGAAACGCCGCTTTCGATAGGCGAAAAGCTTGCTTTTGCAAAGCGCAGATTTGCGAAGGATTTCATAACCTACGCGGGATATAAGGAAAGCGAAAGATATTACGGCGATTTGAGCTTTTCGCTTGACTACGATCTTGCAACGGAAGGAAAGTCCCTCCAAGCGAGAGCAGGCGATTTTAAAAGCGTCACTTTAGTATCTCCCTCGGTGGCGGTATTAAAGAGTCTTGCCCAGGCAGATGAAACGAATCCCGAAACCGCTTTAGTGCTTTACGCACTCACGCACAGAAGAAAAGTCAGAGTTTTAACGGACTTCGATCTTACCGACGTAACCCCCGGTGCTTTTGCAAAGAAGCTTTCCGACGTTTACGGTGCGGTGGCGGATATGGGCATAGAGATAGTCAGAATAACCACAGCAGAGGAAGAAGCGCTCGATCCAATGGCTGGCTTTGTCAACGAACAGACCGTACGCGAGGCGCATAAAAAACGCCGCCGCGAGATAGTCGTATCACCTAAAACGGTGATAACGCCTCTTGCAAGAGATACGGCTGATGAGCTCGGAATCAAATTAAGAGTAAAATTGTAATATATATTGGAAAGGACAGAAAAATGAGTATTTCCGAAGAAAGAATTGCACAGATCGTCAAGGAAGTTACCGCACAGGTAAGCGGCGGCTCTCTTTCGACGAGCGGAAGCGACGACGGTATTTTCGAGGATATAAACCTCGCTATTGAAGCCGCAAAGAAAGCACAGAAGGAGCTTATGGCATTTTCTCTTGAAAAGAGGGAAAGCTTTATCTCTGCTATGCGTCAGGCGGCAAGAGATAACGCAGAAAAGCTCTCGATACTTGCTAACGAGGAGACGGGCTACGGCAGAGTGCCCGATAAGATTGCAAAGCACCTTCTCGTTGCAAACAAGACTCCCGGAACGGAGGATCTTAAGACGGACGCCTTTACGGGCGATAACGGCCTTACTCTTGAAGAGTATGCTCCCTACGGAGTAATCGGCGCGATCACTCCTTCCACGAACCCCACCGCAACTATCGTCAACAACTCCATCGGTATGGTTGCGGCAGGAAACGCAGTAGTATTTAACCCCCACCCCGCTGCAAAGAAGTGCACGGCTGAAGCAATAAGAGTGCTCAACAGAGCAATAGTTGCGGCAGGCGGCCCCGCAAACCTCCTCGTAGCACCCGTAAATCCCACTATGGATACGAGCAAGGTTATTATGACAAGCCCCGTAATCAAGATGCTTGCGGTAACGGGCGGCGAAGCAGTAGTTGCGGTTGCGATGAAGAGCGGCAAGAAGTGCGTATGCGCAGGCCCCGGTAACCCCCCTGCAATCGTTGACGAGACCGCTAACATTAAGGAA
>JAZRTW010000041.1:0-2238 GCA_045652265.1 Eubacteriales bacterium
GAATTCCCCGAGGTTCAGTTCTGCCACGCTACAGGTACGAAGGCTCACACTGAAAACGTAGCTAACTTCCAGAACGCATTCGCTTCCATCTACCAGGGCAGATACCTCGCAGGCGTTGCTGCAGGCCTCAAGCTTCTTGAGATCTACGACACCGACGGCGACGGCGCTATTGCTGATGAAGAAGCAAAGATCGGTTACGTTGGCGCATTCCCCTACGCAGAGGTTATCTCCGGATACACTTCTTTCTTCCTCGGCGCAAGATCCATTGTTCCCAACGCTACAATGGAAGTTCGTTACACAGACTCTTGGTATCACGAGACTGCTGAAATGACGACTGCACAGGCTCTTATTGCAAGCGGTTGCAAGCTCATTTCTCAGCACGCTGACTCTATGGGTGCTCCCACGGCTTGCGAAAACGCAGGTATCCCCAACGTTGCTTACAACGGCACAACGGGCAAGACCGGCACTTTCGTTATTGCTTCCAAGATCAACTGGGTTCCTTACTTTGAATATATGATCGACTGCGTTGCAAACGGCACGGACATCGCTACCGACTGGACAGGCACGCTTGAAAACGGTGCGGTTCAGATCACGGTTCTCGGCGAAGCTGCTGCAGAAGGCACGCAGGCAAAGCTTGACGAAGTTGCCGCAAAGCTTAAAGACGGCACTCTCAAGGTATTCGATTGCTCCAAGTTCACCGTAAACGGCGAAACTTTGACAGAATATAAAGCTGACGTTGACGATATGGGCGACTACGCTCCCGAGACCAACGTTATCAAGACCGAAAACGGCGTTACTTTCTTCGACGAAAGCTCCTTCCGCAGCGCTCCTTACTTTGATATCATCATCGACGGTATCACCGCTATCGTAGAACAGCAATAAGTCGTTTAATGAGAAGATACATGGGCGGAGTTTAACACTCCGCCTTATGTTCTTTTAACCCTTGGATATTGGCATTTTTGAGGGAGGATAAAGCAAATTGGAAAAAACAGCAGTTATTGAAGTACAAGGCATAACCAAAACGTTCGGCAAAATAATTGCAAACCGCGACGTAACTATGGATATAAAAAGGGGCGAGATACTTTCCGTTTTAGGCGAGAACGGTTGCGGAAAGACGACCCTTATGAATATGATAGCCGGAATATACTATCCCGACTCCGGCAAGATTCTTATAAACGGCGAAGAGGTCAAAATAGCCTCTCCAAAAGACGCGTTCCGATATAAGATCGGAATGATTCATCAGCATTTTAAGCTTATTGACGTATTTACTGCCGCCGAGAATATAGCGCTCGGTATCAAGGACGGCAGATACAATTTGAAATCGGTAAAAGCACGTATTGTCGAAATGTGCGACAAATACGGTTTTAATATAGATCCCGACAAAAAGATACACGAAATGTCGGTTTCCGAAAAGCAAACGGTTGAGATCATCAAGGTGCTTTACAGAGGTGCGGATATACTTATTCTCGATGAGCCCACCGCCGTACTTACGCCCCAAGAGATACACCGTCTTTTCGATATCTTGCGCGCAATGCGCGACGACGGCAAGTCTATCGTTATCATTACCCATAAACTCAACGAGGTAATGGAGATATCGGATCGTGTAACGGTAATGAGAAGAGGAGAGCACATTGCCACGGTCAACACCTCCGAGACGAGCGAGCACGAGCTTACTGAGATGATGGTCGGACAGAAGGTTACGTTAAATATCGACAGACCCTTGCCTGTAAATCCCGAATTAAGACTCGGTATCGAAAATATATCCGTGACGAACGCCGAAGGCTTCCGCGTTTTAAGTGACGTATCATTTGAAGTCGAAAGCGGAGAGATACTCGGTATCGCGGGTATCGCGGGAAGCGGACAAAGAGAGCTTCTTGAGGCTATTGCGGGACTTCAAAAGGTCGACGCGGGCGGACATATTTCCTACTACCCTTCCAAAGACGTAAAAGAGGAACTTCTCGGTAAAACTCCTTTGCAGATAAGAGAACTCGGCGTAAGGCTTTCCTTCGTTCCCGAGGACAGACTCGGAATGGGCCTTGTCGGAACGATGGATATAGTTGACAATATGATGCCTCGAAGCTACAGACGCGGCAGATCCATGCTCGTTGACAGAAAAGCCCCCTCGGAGCTTGCAGATGAGATAATTTCGAGCCTTCAGGTTTCCACGCCCTCGTCTCATACCGAGGTAAGAAAGCTTTCGGGCGGAAACGTACAGAAGGTGCTCGTCGGAAGAGAGAT
>JAZRTW010000042.1:0-6894 GCA_045652265.1 Eubacteriales bacterium
TCACAGAACGACATGGCTACGATCCGACTTTGAATATCAATCCAGAGAATAAAATTTGGGGCATCAGCAAGATCGGAGCAACGGTCATTGCTCTGTCTGCATTGGTAAACAGTGACGAAACGAAAAGTCCCATTGCCGCCGATGCAAGTGCCGTTATAAATGAGGTTGCGGGAACTCCTAATACGATGGCTACCGATACAAATACGGCGGCGTAAAGAGCTATCTTTATGAAGCTCATTATGAAGTTTGCCAAAGTTTCGTCAAGGCGCTTATATCCTCTTGTTTTCATCAAGATCTTCGGCAAAAGTTTTGCCGCCCACATTCCGACAGCAAATAGGAGTGCGGCGAATATAAGCTTAACTCCGATAGATTGCAAGAGATCTGTAAAAAATACTTTCCAGTTCATTGTTTATCTCCTATAAACGTATTTTCCTATATTATATCATTCGAAAATTGATGCTTCAAGCTACATTATCAACAAAATTGCAGGGATTTTTTCATAAATAATGCTTAATTTTTTTTATTTTTAAAAAAGGGGTTGACAAAACTCCGTTTCTTGTCTATTCTACAAGCGAATAAGGTTTTAGGAGGTATTTGATCATGAGCGAAAACCGCAAAGAACAAGCCCTTGAAAACGAATTCGACGAATTAGAAAAACAGCTTGAAGGCGAGGAAAGTTTCTTACGCTATTTCGAAAGTGATTCAAAGCCTTTAAAGATACTTTTGAAGATATATAAAGGCAATTATTGGAGAATCATCAAATCTGCCCTATTCGTATTTTTGAAGTATCTGCCCGTTATCGCGGCGCCCCTTTTCACAGCTTCTGCCATCGACCTCGTCGTATACGCCCATTCAAACGGCGTACCCTTGGATTACAAGCGGCTGTTCATATATTTTGCGACCATACTCACTTTGTATCTTTTGAACATACCGCTTAACTATCTCTACGTCAAAAATTCAAGTAAGGCGATAAGAAGCGTGGAGATAAAGCTTCGAAACACGATGGTAAGAAAGCTCCAACAGCTCTCGCTCTCCTTCCATAAGGAAATGCAGTCGGGACGAATACAGTCCAAGATAATGCGTGACGTCGAAGCTATAGAAGCCCTCTCGGCGCAAGCCTTCGGAAGCGTTATCGAAGTCATCTTCAGCCTTGCGTGCACGATTACGATAACACTTGTGCGAGCCCCTTCCGTACTTCTCATATTCCTTGCGCTCATTCCCGTAGAGCTTCTCGTTACGACGATGTTCAAAGCGACAATACGAAAGAGAAACGCGGATTTCCGTCACGAGATAGAAAAGACATCGGCGGCGGTAATGGAAATGGTCGAGCTTATTCCCGTTACAAAAGCGCACGCTTTGGAAGACATCGAAAGCGAAAAAATAAACCACAGGCTTAAAAAAGTTGCCTCTCGCGGATACGCGCTCGACGTAACGCAAGCTTTCTTCGGCTCGGTAAACTGGGTGACCGTATGCGTATTTCAGATAGTGTGCCTCGTTATAAACGTCCTTATGGCGACAAGAGGCGTAATATCCGTCGGTGATATCTCGCTTTATCAAAGCTATTTTTCAAGCATCGCAAATAACGTATCAAGAATAATCGGTCTTTTGCCGATTTTGACGAAGGGATTTGAGTCCGTTAAGTCCGTCGGCGACATTTTGGGCGCTTACGATATCGAAGACAACGAAGGCAAGCAAAAGGTCGAAAAGGTAGAAGGCGCGTACGAGTTCTCCGACGTGGATTTCAGCTATAAAGAAGGCGAGCCGGTTATAAAGAAGCTCAACCTTAAAATAGAAAAAGGCGAAACTATCGCCCTCGTCGGTGAGTCAGGCTCGGGAAAATCGACAATACTCAATATGGTCATCGGCTTTTATAAGGCAAACGGCGGAAAGCTCACTGTCGACGGTCTTGACATAAAGGACATTGACCTTCAATCCTACCGCTCACACATCGCCGTCGTACCGCAAAGCTCCGTGCTTTTCTCGGGTACGATAAGGGATAACATAACATTTGGTAATCCGAGCGTCTCGGAAAGAGAGCTTTGGCACGCAATTAAGGCGGCAAACCTTGAAGATATGGTAAAGAAAATGCCGCAGGGACTTAACACGCAAGTCGGTGAGCACGGTGACAAGCTTTCGGGCGGTCAAAGGCAAAGAATATCCATCGCGAGAGCCATTATCCGTAAGCCCGATATCATCATATTCGACGAGGCGACCTCCGCTCTCGACAGCGTTTCGGAAAAGCTTATCCAAGAAGCTATCGACTACCTCTGCCGTGAAAAGACCACCTTTATCGTGGCGCACAGGTTATCCACTATCCGTAACGCAGACAAGATAGCGGTACTTGAAAGCGGAAGATGCGTCGAATACGGCACATACGAGGAGCTTATGGAAAAGCAAGGCGCGTTCTATAAATATAAGATATTGCAATCGTAACGAAACCACGGTCTGCCTAAATCGGCAGACCGTGGTTGTCATTCCATATCTCTGTATGTATAAAGGAGCTTTTTTGCGTCGTCGTAGCGCGGAAGCTCTTTTTCGCATTTAAGCGTTATGGCGATGACCGTTCTGTCGCCGAATTTCGCCGCTGACGCAAGGCAATACCCCGCCGCGCTCGTATATCCCGTTTTGAGCCCTATCGCTTCGGGGATATAATACTTTGACGTGGGAGAAAGAAGTCTGTTGGTGTTATACCAAGAAAGCGTTATTCCGTACGGTATCTTGACACTTGCGTGATATATACCCGCGTATTTTGATATAACGGGATTTGATAAAGCAAGCTTTGACATCGTTAAAAGATCGGAAAGCGTGGTATAGTGCATATCGTCGTGATAACCGTCGGGGCTTGTGAAATGCGAGTTATATATCCCGTCGCCTTCCATATTCTCGTTTACCGTGTCAACGAAAATCTCGACTGCCTTCGCGGCGCCGAGCGAAGCGTCACCCGATATCGCTCTGCCTGCCGCAGTCGCAAGAATATGTGCCGCGTCGTTGCCGCTTGGGAGCATCATACCCTCAATTATAGTTTCCACACTCAATCTTGCACCTTCGCCTATATACGCCATAGAGCTTCGCGGTCTTACAAGCTCAAGTTCTTGGCTTCCCACCGTTATGATTTCGTCTGCGTCCATATACTTTAAAGCTACGTACGTGGTGTAGAGCTTTGTTAAAGACGCGGGGTATACCCTCTCGTTTGGATCTCCCTTCGTAAACAGTATCTTCTCTTCGGTAACGTCGTATACGAGAGCGTATTTTGATTCAAGCTCAAGGTCGTAAAACGCCGAGAGCTGCGAGACAGGAGTAACTTCACTCGAAACGCTTAAATACGCCGACTCGCCTATCGGTGAATAAAACGCTCTTTGCGCGGCGCAAGAACAAAAAGTTAAAACCGTTATAGCGCAAAGCGCGAGCGATAATAATCTTTTAAGCATATTGCCAAAGATCAAACGGATATGGCGTCCGCTATCTCAAGGAAGTCGTAATCGAACTTCTTGGGCTTTGCAAGTGCTTCTTCGATATCGTAATCAACGAAAGCACTCTTTTGCTTTGCAACGACTCTGCAGGTCTTTCCTTCCATCAAAAGCTTTACTGCGTAATGTCCCATACAGCTTGCCAAAATTCTGTCCTTCGCCGTGGGTGAACCGCCTCTTTGCACATGTGCGAGAACTGCCGTACGAGTCTCAATGCCCGTCTTGTCGACGATAGCTTGATGTATCTTATTCGTAAGGCCCGTACCCTCTGCGCTTATTACGATAAACTGGCGTCTGCCCTGCGTGCGTGCGCGAAGTATCTTCTCTATCATTTTGTCGAAGTCGAATTCCTGTTCGGGAAGCGCTATCGCAACAGCACCCGTTGCAATTCCCGTGTGAAGCGCGATGTGTCCTGCATCTCTGCCCATTACCTCAACGACGCTGCAACGCGCGTGAGACATACAAGTATCTCTTACCTTATCAACGAATTCAAGAACGGTATTGAGCGCTGTGTCAAATCCGATGCAGTATTCGGTGCAACCGATATCGTTATCAATGGTCGCGGGAATGCCGATACAGCTTATGCCGCGTCTTGAAAGCTCGCGTGCACCCTTGAAGGTACCGTCACCGCCGATACATACGATGCCGTCGATGCCCGCCGTCTTACAGTTGGCAACAGCTTTTTCCTTGCCCGCGTCCGTGAGCATATCCGTGCAACGCGCGCTGTAAAGCATCGTTCCGCCCATATTGATTATATTTGAAACGTCCTTATAGCTTAAAAACTTCATATTGTTGTCAATAAGCCCCTGATAGCCCTCGAATACGCCGAGAACCTCTATATTATTGATGAGGGCTGTTCTTACTACGGCTCTTATTGCCGCGTTCATTCCGGGTGCGTCACCGCCCGACGTCAAAACTGCGATTCTTTTAAGTTTCTTTTCCATTTCGTCCTCCAAATATATTAAGAAATTTTAATTACGGAACAAATACAATGGGAAGCTATTCCCTCTTGCCTGCCTGTGAAACCGAGGTGCTCCTCCGTGGTGGCTTTCACGCTTACGGAATCTATCGAAACACCGAGCGTTGCCGCTATGTTTTCTCTCATCGCGTCGATATACGCCGCAAGGCGCGGCTTTTGGCAGACTACGGTTGCGTCGATATTTTGTACCCTAAAGCCCGCGTTATTTATAACAGACGCCACGTGTTCAAGCAATTTTACGCTTGATATACCTTTGTAGGCATCGTCCGTGGGAGGAAAGTGCTTTCCTATATCGCCCAGAGCGCACGCACCGAGTAAGCTATCCATTATCGCGTGCAAAAGTACGTCCGCGTCGCTATGACCCATAAGCCCCTTTTCGTGCGGTATTTTTACGCCGCCCAGTATAAGCTCTCTGCCCTCGCATAATGCGTGAACGTCGTAGCCGTGGCCTACTCTCATTCCTCCACCTCTTTTTTCAAATATAGCCTCCGCGAGAAAAACGTCCTCGGGAGTAGTGAGCTTTATATTTGTCTTCGAGCACTCCACAAGGCTCACCTTTTGTCCGATGCCTTCAAGCATTGCACAGTCATCGGTAAATTCGCCGCCGGCTTCGATAGCCTTTCTTATGGATTTGTCATAAAGCTCTTTAGAAAAGACCTGCGGAGTTTGAACGGCGTAAAGGCTCTTTCTGTCGACGGTAGACAAAATAAATCTGCCGTCGGACGCTTTTAGGGTATCGGTCACCTTGGTAGCCGCCGTCGCGCATAAATTTTCAAAAGCGGCGCTTACGACTTTGTCGATATCGTCGGGACTTGTTAGTGCTCTTGCGCCGTCGTGAACGGCTACAAACGAAAAATCGGAAGGTGTCGCTTCAAGCGCGTTTTTCGCCGACATCATACGGCTTTCGCCGCCCACCACCGCGGTGATGAATTTAGTTATACGAAACTCTTTTGCAAGGCTTTTTACAAACGATAGCTCGTCCGCTCTTGCCGCGACGATTATGCCGTCGATAAAGCTTGCTTTTTCAAACGCAAGCATAGTAAGAGAAAGCGCGGGAATACCGCAAACAGCAAGTCTTGCCTTGGAAACGTTACCCATTCGAGTACCCATTCCCGCCGCGAGAATCAATGCCGCCGTCCTTTGCATTTCCCCCACCTCCGATATAATTATCAAACCAAGTTTAATTTTATCATTTTTGCGGAAAAAATCAAGATATTTTTATAACATAATACAAATTTTATGCAAAAAAGTAAAAAACGGCAATGCAAAAAGGACATCTCCCGATGTCCTTTAATATTGCTTGAAATTATCGTATTTATGCGCCGAAGGGCGTGCCGAATAGCGCAACCGCAAGGGCGTACATAACGGGAATCGAAACGACGCAAAACGTATGCGATATCATAGCCATACTCGCACCGGTTTCGGGATTTCCACCGTATGCTTCGGGGAATACCACCGTGTTAAGTCCGAGAGGTGTGGCGGTGACGAAGAAGCAGAGGAAAAGTACGTCGTTTGAGATAGAAAGATCAAAGATCGAATTCAACGCAGTCTTGACAGCGAAGATCGTCGCCAAAATTACGGCGGGGATTATAACGAGGCGGAAAAGCGATGCTATGTATACCTTCTTCTTTTTGAGCATACCGACAAAGTCGTATTTTGCGATTGTAGCGCCCGCAAGAAGCATTGCTACGGGGCCCATACAAGCCTTGAGTGAGTCAAGCGCGGACGTTAAAAATGCGGGAAGATGATTGCCAAGTCCCGAAAGTCCGATAACCACGCCGACAAGAAGTGCGACGGTGGGTGCGTTTAAAAGGCGCTTAAACGGTGAGCCGCTTCCTTCCTTTTTAGGTGTCAGGACGCTTATGCCCCACGTATAGATAAGGACGGTAAACGGTAAGCAGAAAAGCTTATAATATGCAAGGACCTCTTCTCCAAACAAGGCAAGTACGATGGGGTCGCCGACGTAACCGCTGTTAGCGAAAGCGAGTGCGTAAGCGTATACGCCGCGCTCGGCATTATTTTCTCTGATAAAAACCTTTGCAAGCGGTATGGCTATCGCCAGGCAAAGCGTTACCGCTATGACCGACACCATTAGGTTAGTCGCGTGCGTTTTAAGCGATGCGGGTGTACAATAACGGATCATTGTCGTAAAGCTTAAAGCGGGACAGAATATCCAATTCTCCATCTTCGCCATAGTCTTTCCTGCGTTATCGGGAAAAATTTTCGCCTTAAACAATACAAAACCGACGGCAATACAGAAAAAGAGCGTCAGCATGGGTTTTAAGGTTGCTAAAAACGTTGCCATATCATGCCTCGTGTGGAATTAATTTACAAGTAATTACTATATCACTCCGTGCGAGGATTGTCAAGAAGCGTAGAGAAAAAAGAGGGAAAAAGTACGCTTTTTGTAAAGGAAAACGACATCGCATTTATGGCGTTTGTAACGGC
>JAZRTW010000043.1:0-4176 GCA_045652265.1 Eubacteriales bacterium
AGTATGCAGACGCTGTTATTGACGTTGACGTTGACGTTACTGAGCTTATGGGCTCTGAAGTTCACCTCTATCTTTCCGTTGGTGAAGATCAGCTCATTGCAAAAGTTCCCACTCGTACGCCCGTTAAACCCGGCGACAAGATCAAGATTGCTCTTGAGACCGAGAGATTCCACATCTTCGATAAAGAGACGGAAGTTTGCATCGTACACTAATTTAACAAATTTCGAAAAGACATCGGCTTTCCCGATGTCTTTTCTTGAATTCGGACGTGTAATATGAACTATATTTTTATTATTAACAAAGCGGCGGGAAAAGGTAAAATTCAGCATAGCGAGCTTTGCGAAAGGATCAAATCCGTCGCAAAATCGCGAAATTTGTCAGATAACGTCACTTGCTATTTTACAAATGGCATCGGCGACGCCACTGAATACGTAAGCTCTTTAAAGACGGACGGTGTGCCGCATACGGTAATTGCCTGCGGCGGCGACGGCACGTTTCGCGAGGTCGTAAACGGCGCTATGAAAAACGAGTGCTCCGCCGATATAAGCGTCGGAGTCTTCCCTTGCGGCACGGGAAACGATTTCGTGAGAGCTTTTACGCCCGATGACGCATTTCTCGATATCGAAGCTCAATTTGATGCGACGAGCGAAACCATAGACGTAATAAATATCGACGGTGAATATTGCATAAATCTTGCGAATATGGGCTTTGATGCAAACATCGCAAACAATATGCAGAAATACAAAAAGACCTTCGGAAAGCTTTCGTATAACGTCGCCGTAATAAGAGAGCTGTTTGCAAAATCGAGATTCCCGATGAGCATTGAATTTGACGACGGCGAAACGGTAAACGGTGACTTTATCCTTCTTTCCATCGCAAACGGTATGGCTTACGGCGGCGGATACTATGCCGCCCCCCTTTCCTCTATGAAAGACGGAATAATGGACGTATGCTATTGCGATATGATAAGTAAGCTAAAGCTCATAACCGTTATCGGTGAATATAAGGCGGGTAATCATTTTTCGGGAAAATACGATAGCTTCATACACAGAAAGACAGCAAAACACGTGAAGATCAAATTCGGCCGTCCCACCTTGGTATCTCAAGACGGCGAGATAACGCAAAGAAACACACTTGACGTTTCGATAATTCACAATGCACTCAAGCTTTCTTTACCGAGAGGCTGTGCGTTTAAGAATCAGTGAGGTTTATTATGAAATTAGGTTTTGGACTTATGAGACTTCCGATCATAGACGACGACAGAACGCATATCGACATCGAGCAAGTCAAAAAAATGGCGGATAACTTCATTCGCGCAGGCGGAACGTATTTTGATACCGCTTACCCTTATCACAACGGAAAAAGTGAAGAAGCATTCAAAGAAGCCGTCGTAAAGCGCTACGAGCGAAGCACATATCTTATTGCGGATAAGATGCCTCTGTTTTTCGTAAAAAGCGCAGAGGATCTTCCCAAGTTTTTTGACGAGCAGATAGAGCGTTGCGGCGTCGAATATTTCGACTATTACCTCTTGCATTGTCTTGATAAGGAAAACTACGCAATAGCGGAAAATACGGGCGCTTTTGAGTACGTATCGGCGAAAAAGCAAGAGGGTAAGATAAAGCGCGTCGGTTTTTCGTTTCACGACACGCCCGAGCTTCTTGACGAAATACTTACAAAACACCCCGAAATGGAGTTTGTACAGCTTCAGATCAACTATCTCGATTGGGAAGATAAAGAGGTTGCATCAAGGCGATGCTACGAAGTAGCAAGAAAGCACGGCAAGCCCATTATCGTAATGGAGCCGATAAAAGGCGGCAAGCTCGCGAATTTGCCTGAAAAGGCAAAGAATGAAATGGGAGACTGCTCCCCCGCCGCGTTTGCGCTCGGATTTGCCGCAAGTCTTGACGGCGTATTTATGGTGCTCTCGGGTATGTCAAACGAAGAGCAGCTCAATGAAAACGCAGAGCTTTTTGGCTCACTCAAGTCCTTCAATAAAGAAGATTACGAAAAGGCTGAAAGACTTGCTTATATAATAAGGAAAAGTCTTCAGATACCTTGCACCTCTTGCGAATACTGTGTTCCGGAATGTCCGAAAGGAATACAGATACCTAAACTCTTTTCGATGTATAACGAAAAAGACTACTCCGAGTACGGCGCACTCGATAAAAAGGCTTCGGACTGCGTAAAATGCGGCGCTTGTGAAAAAATGTGCCCGCAACATATCGATATACGCACGTATATTGAAAAGATCGCGAAGAAAAACAGCGGAAAATAATAAAAAACACGATTGCAGAGCTATACAAGGTCACGGAATCCACGATGAAATAGTAAAAAATCACCTATCTTGCGATAGGTGATTTTTTACGCTTATTTATCAAAATAATCAACCGTGCCATTGAAATATAGGTCAGGTTTGAAATATACGTCGTTGACGCTCATTGCAAAGGAGAGCACCGTTTGCGTTTCATCGCAAAGTCCGGAATTTCCGACCTTGCCTATCTGCTTGCCCTTCTCCACTTCGTCGCCGACCTTTACGTCGACGCTGCCGAGATTCCAATACCAGCTCTTAAGCCCGAATCCGTGCTCGATAACTACGAGCTTACCCGTAATGGACGTCTCGCCCGCGTATACGACCTTGCCTTTATTTACTGCTACGACTGCGGAATCTGCAGGGGCTACGTACGTATTGCAGTACGCACGCTCCTCGTGTTCGACGTTGATCGTAATATATTCGCCGTAGCTTACAGTCTTTTCAAGCTTTACTTTAAGAGGAGACGTAAACTTTCCGCTCCAAAGCTTCTCATCTGCTACGTTTGCAAGCACGTCTTCCATAGTGAGATTAAAGGAAACTTTTTTGCTATCGCCGTAATTTTCGCTCATAAGCTTCGCGGGAAGCGTTATGCTCTTTGATTCGTAGTCTCTTACTCTGACCGTAAGCACGTGTTCCTGTTCGATGTTACCGTCGGAAAGCTTTATCGTATACTTGCCCGCCTTCGCGGTAAAGTCAAGCGGCATAAACGCGATATACGCGTCGTTATATGAAACGAAATTAAGCTTGATATCGAGCGCCTCACCCGCTTCGTCGGTTATTGTCGCGGTGACCTCGGCGCCATATCCCAAGTTTTCAGCTTTCACAAGAGGAAGCGCTCCTGCGTACACGATGTTATTCGAAACGGAGAATACGGCAGGTACGTCGTATACAAAATTGAATTTGTAGGTATGCTTTCCGCTAAAGCCGAGCGACATATCGTCACTTCCCCACACAACTTCCAAAATTGCGGTGAATTTCGTGTCTTTGTTTAACCCCTTTGATTCAAGGAAGGCGTCAAGCTCGCCGATGGGCATTCTTTCGTATTTCTGCTCTTCGTTTTCGAGCGTTACGTATATTTCTTTCGGAGTCTGCTCGTTTCCGTTTATATCAATTATCTTGCCGAAATCAAATTTGCTTTGAAGGACGCTTCCCTTTGGATAATTTATCGTTATCTGCGATGCGGAGGAATTAACGTCATCGTTTGAGACAGCCTCTCCCCTGACGTTTATATATTTCCAAACTATATCGCTGTATTCAAGCGCTACGCTTTCTTCTCCCTTCAAATAGAGTGCCGTGGGAGCCTCAACGTAAGTTATCGTTCTCTGGCACACGGAGAGCTTTAAAAGCTCTGCGGCGGTACTTGCGGAAAATCTGCATATAACGTCGTCCTTGACGAAATAGCATTTATCTACGTCATTTGTAATATAGCAAACGTACACGTTTTCGGATTCGATAATGCCGCCTCTTTGGGTGATTATCTTCATCTCATACTTAAGTTCGTCGCTTCGGTCAACCGTTGACGTATCAACAACCGCATTCGATAGATTTAAGTCGGATACTACAAGCGTCGTCGCACTTTCGCCGAGCTTTTCCGTATTTATGCCGTCGGTAATGCTTATCTCAAAATTTGCATCTTCCGGCAGATTCGGTGTCTTTTCTCCGTCATTTGAATTTATATATAAAAATCCGATTATCGTCGGTACGAACAGTATTATTATGGCAATCGTAAGCGAGACTTTGCTTATATATTTTGACATCATTGCCTCCGTTATTTTAATTTTCCTCTAACTTTAATTATACAATAAAATAATGAATAAATCAATACAAAAATCGGGCTTTTGAAGCCCGATTTTTGTACAATATAT
>JAZRTW010000044.1:0-20314 GCA_045652265.1 Eubacteriales bacterium
GGACACGATGAGCAGGCAACCTTTATTTCGGTGACGGGTATCATCATAGGCTTCCTTTTGACGGTTGATAAAATAAGCGAGATCGTGGAACTTGTGCGGGGGGTGTTCTCTCTGTGAGCATTTTTTCTCTGTGCGGATTTATGATACTTTCCGCTATTCTCTGCGCCGTTTTAAAAGGCACTAACAGTTCTGCCTCTCACGCTGTCGCATGGGTAGCTCTCACCGGAAGCGCACTTTATGCTCTTTCGGCAATAAAGCCCGTCACGGAGCTTATAACGGAGCTTGGAGATATTACGGGAATGAAGACAGTTATGAAGGCACTAGGCGTAAGCTTCTTCTGCTCCCTCTCGTGCGATCTTTGTAAGGAAACGGGCGAAAATTCTCTTGCAAGATCAGTCGAGCTTTCCGGCAAAGCCGTCATCTGCGCAATGTGTATACCTATGGTGACAAAACTCATAGAAATCATAGGAGAAATGACGGGTTGAAAAAGATTATATGCATTTTGATTTTATTCTTTTTGTTTGCGCCGAGCGTAAGTGCCACCGACAAGGACAATCTCTACTCCGATTTTGATTTTTCCGACCTATACGGTGCTATGGGCGAAGATGCTCACTCGGCGCTCGGCACCGTAGAAGATTTTAACACGGACAGTATATCGCCGAAGGGGCTTATAAGCTACGTTTTATCCGCCCTTTCAAGCTGTATTTCCCCATTTTTCAAAGACCTCGCGCTTCTTTTTACGTTTTTGTGCGCGGTCGCTTTCGTAAGAAAGCTTAATTTTGGATTTAGTTCATTACAAACGGAAAAATGTATAAGCTACGCCGTGATCCTTGCGCTTTCCCTGATAGTCTACAAACAGATAAACACCGATTTCAAAACGGTAAACGAGTTTCTTTTAAACGTACAAGGCTATTTTGCGAGTGCCATTCCCATAATGACGGGAATGTACGCCTTGGGCGGAAACGCCGCTTTGGCGACGGCAAACGGCGCGTGCTCTACGGTAGTGCTTTCCATAGCGTCGTTTTTATGTAAGGACTTCGTCTTACCCGCGGCAAGACTCAATTTTGCTCTTTCGCTTGCAAGAACCGACACGATAAAGCTTGATTCCGTTGTAAAGACGATAACGGGCTTTTGCAGTAAGCTGCTTGCCGTCACTATGAGCCTTGTCGCCTCCGGTATGCTGCTTACCACAAAGCTTGCTTCTGCCGCGGACGGTGTCGGCGTAAGGGTGCTTAAATTTGCAGCATCGTCCTTCGTTCCCATCGTGGGCAGTGCTTTAAGCGAGGCTACGGCTACGCTTACGGAGTCCGTGCGTGTCATACGCTCGGGTTTCGGTATCTTCGGCATAGCGGCGATACTTTACATAATCGTACCCGTCATAGTGCGCGTTTGGGTGAGTAAATTTGCCTTTTCGCTTGCCGCGGGATTTGCGGAAATTTTGGAATGTAAAAAGGAAAGCGCGTTTTTAAAGGACTGCAGTGCGATATACTCGCTTGCTCTTTCGGCGATATTCGGTATCTCGATGTGCTTTATCCTCGCGCTTACCATATTTGTTAATACGGCGGCGGTGAAGTAATATGGGTTTTTCGGAATGGATATATCTTGTGGCGGCTTCTGCACTCATCTGCTCGTTTTGCACGCTCCTCGTTCCCGATAAGGCGTATTTAAAGCACATCGAGCTTATGATATGCCTTGCATTTTTGTTGACGGTGCTTTCCCCCGTCGCAAAGGCGGTAAAAAAACTGCCGTCCTTAATAAAAATCGAAAGTGACGTTATATTCGGCGACGAGAGCGAATACAATGAATTGGGAAGTGAATACATAGAGCTGAAAACGGAAGAGATAATCAAAAGACAGATATTTTCTCTTATCGCCGAAAAAACGGGCGTGAGCGCGTTTTTGCTTGAATTTGAGCCTTCCTTTACAAGCGGCGGATTACTTGACGGAGCAAAGCTTGTATGTAAGTGCGAAAGCCCTGCCGTCTATACCGTTTTGGACATCAAAAAACAGCAGCTCGAAACGTATCTTGAAAGACTTTTAATATGCGAGGTGAAGATAGAGGTGGAATGAAATTTTTGAGTAAAAAAACAGGACTGATAACGGCGCTTGCCGTAGTCGGAGTACTTTTGATGCTCGCGGGAATTATACTGCCGCATACCACTGAAAACGAAGAAAAAAGCAACCTTGAAAGCCGCTTCGAAGAAGCTATACTGAAACTTGAAGGCATAAGCGAAGCGGACGTGATAATTCAAAGAAACGGTGAAGAGATCACGGGTGCCGTCGCAGTATGTAAGGGCGGAGGCGACGTCGAAAGAGAGACGGTCACAAAGCTTTTGTGTTCGGGGCTCGATCTTCCCGCTAACCGTATTTACGTTGTGTGCAATTAAATTTAATATAATAAATGGAGGAAACTATGAGTATTTTTAAGAATTTCGGAGAAAAGTTAAAAAGCATCAAGCCGTCAAAGCAAGTAAAGCGCAACATTCTGCTTTCGGCATCCCTTCTCGTGATATGTGCCGCCGTATTTTTGAATTGGCAGCTTAATTCGGGCACTAATGATATCGAAGGGATCACTACCGGAGGTGACGGCGATAAGGTACTCGGTGAAAGCCTTGAGGTTGGGGGCGAAACTTCAAAAGATGAAGACTATTTTGCCGTATCTGTCATCGACAGAGAAAGAACCCGCGATGAAGCTATCGAAACGCTTCGCGAAATTGCCGAAAATATTGATGCAAGCGAGGAAAGCAAAAAAGATGCTATGGATAAAATGACATCTCTTGCCGATTCGATGACAAAGGAAGTTAATATCGAAAACCTTGTTATCGCAAAGGGCTTTTCCGACTGCGTTGCGGTAGTAAACGGTGAAAGCGTTGATGTTATAGTTAAGTCGACGGGACTTTTGCCCAACGAAATTGCCCAGATAAGAGATATCGTCATCGAGCAAACGGGCGCAACACTTGACAACATAAGAATAATCGAACATGAGTAAGAATAACAAAAAACCTCTCCCGAAGTTTTCGGGGAGAGGTTTTTTGTGCCGTAGAATCATATCATAGCGGAAGGTTCGAGCAATTTGTCTATTTCTTCTTTAGGCATAATGTTTTCCTCAATTAAAATGTCATGAATATTTTTGTTTTCGTGAAGAGCTTGTTTCGCAAGTGACGCTGCCTTGGTGTATCCGATATACGGACAAAGTGCCGTGACGGTGCCTATACTTCTTTCCAAATACGTTTTGCATTGCTCTGAATTGACCTTGATCTCACTTATGCACTCTTTTGTAAAAATCTCCACGCCGTTACATAACGTATCAAGAGAGTCAAAAAGACATCTGAAGATTATTGGCTCAAACGCATTCAACTCAAGTTGACCGGCTTCCGATGCATAAGTGATCGTCGTATCGTTTCCGATTATATTGAAGCAAATTTGATTCATTGCCTCGGGAATGACGGGATTGATCTTTCCGGGCATAATAGACGAACCGTTTTGTTTTGGTGCAAGATATATTTCCAAAAAGCCCGTACGCGGGCCGGAAGACATCAGCCTTAAATCGTTTGAAATTTTTGAAAGTGATACCGCGCAAGCTTTGATAATACCTGATACGTATACGAAAGCGTCGAGATTTTGTGTTGCGTCAACCAGGTCGTCCGCCCTACTTAAAGGAAGCCCTGTAATTTCAGCCAAAATAGGCACTACGGTTTTAATATATTTATCATCGGCGTTAATTCCCGTGCCTATTGCCGTCGCACCCATATTTATCTTTGCCATTTCATCTAAAGCGAGAGTAAAGCGTTCTTTATTGCGCTTGACACAAGACGCATATGCACGAAAAACCTGACCGAAGCTGATAGGAACTGCGTCTTGCATTTCGGTACGTCCCATTTTAATAACGCCGTTATATTCGTCGGCCTTTTTCATAAAGGCGTTATAAAGCGCATCAAGCTGTCTTGCCGCCTTCATTAAAAGTCTTACGGTTGCGATTCTGCCTGCACTTGGATATGCGTCGTTTGTGGACTGACCGCAGTTAACGTGATCGTTGGGGTGAACGATAGTATAGTCTCCCTTATTACCACCCAAAATTTCAATGGCGCGATTTGCAATAACCTCATTAGCGTTCATATTGAATGATGTTCCTGCGCCGCCCTGTATTGAATCAACAATAAAATATTCGTCAAATTCACCTTTTAATATTTCTTCACAAGCTCTGATTATTGCATCTGCAATCTTTTCGTCTATGACACCCGCTCTTTTATTGGCAAGTGCCGCTGCTTTTTTTACTTCCGTTATTGCCTTTATCATTTCCGGGTGTGTCATTGTTCCCGTGATTTTGAAATTTTCCGCCGCACGCAGTGATTGTACCCCGTAATAAGCGAAAGCGGGAACCTCTTTCATACCTATAGAATCGTATTCATTTCTGAATTGCAGCATTGTATTTACCTCTGTATCGTTATTATTTCGCTCTTGATTTTACAACAGTTTTATAGTATAATCAAATACATATTAAAATATATTATCTATAATCTAAAAGTTATATGAGGCGGCTTATGTTTACCCACAAGGATTATATCATCGCTATTTACGAAGAAGGAAGTTTTTCAAAAGCGGCAAATCGACTTTACGTTTCCCAGCCCTCTTTAAGCGCTTCTGTCAAAAGAATAGAAGAACGCATCTCCTTACCTCTTTTCGATCGTTCAACTTCACCCGTTTCTCTGACTGAAGCGGGCCGCGAATACATACGCTACGCATTGGAGATAAGAGAAAAAGAGCAAAACTTTGAAAGGTATATATCAAATCTTGCAAATACCGTCAGTGGTTCCGTGAAAATAGGCGGGAGCAGCCTCTTTTCATCCTTTTTTCTTCCTACTATGATTTCAGAATTTAACAGCATTTACCCCGCCGTCAAATTTGAGATCATTGAAGACAGCACAAAAAATCTCACAGAAAAGCTACGATTGGGTACTATTGATATAATAATAGACAACGCGATAATAGATGATCCTGCAATAAGATCGACAGTATATAAAACAGAAACTTTACTTTTGGCCGTTCCCCATAATTTTTCCGTCAATAATAAATTGGAAAATTATCGTTTGAGCGTAAAAGATATTAAATCAAAAAAGTATCTGTCAAACAAGTACGACGTAGACCTTAAACACTTTTCTGACTGTGCTTTTATTCTGCTTAACCCGGAAAATGATACGGGTAAACGCGCAAGCAACCTGTTCAAAAAACATAACATCAAACCGAATGTTTCCTTTTTACTGGATCAACAAGTGACCGCATACAACATTTCACGTACGGGATTGGGCATATCATTTGTAAGCGATGCCCTTATAAATCATACAGACTCCGAAAAACAACTCTGTTATTATAAGCTTAATGACGAAGAAATAACAAGGTGCATTTTCTTCTACCGTAAAAAAAATCACTATCTGTCAACGGCGTGTCAAAAGTTTATTGAACTTAATAAAATGGCAGAATTATAAATTTTGCGAAAATTTTGAGCCACCTAGTGATAAGATATAGTTTAACCGTTTGATTATAAAAAACGGGCGACCGATGGTCGCCCCTACGTGTTAAATTAACTTGTCAAGGCTAACTCCGAATACTTCGGCAAAGCCTTTTAGTTCTATGTCCGTAACGAATCTTCGTCCGCATTCTATTGTCTGTATAGCGTTCTTGTCTACGTCTATTCCTATAAGCTGCATTTTATCCGCAAGACCTCTTTGCGAAAGCTTCGTCGGATAGGCTAACCTGTACTTGCGAATGTTATCGCCGCATATATTATTCTTTCCGTCGTTTTTATTTTTGCACATTTCGCACCTCTATTTTGACATTCAGTGATTGACAAATTTATTATATTATGTTAGAATACGTCAAATGACATTTACTGAATGTTGATTCTGAGCTAAAATGACAGAGAACATAAGCGTTCTCTGTCATTTTCTTTACGCCTTTTTAAAGGCTTTGTTAAATTCCGCGACGGAGGCTTCGATAAGCATACGCATTTCAATTTCGCTATACGCAATACCTCTTTCTTTAAGCATCGTCGAAGCCGATTCGAGCGCCTTCATAAGCTTCTCCTCGCCGTGCAAATTCTTATACACCTGCTCTACGAATTTTACGACCGTATCAGCTATCTCTTTCTTTTCTTTATCCTCAAAATAATTGCCGATAAGCTTTTTTGCGGTAATGCCAAGATAACCGAAAATAGCCGTAACGACGGTATATATCAATGTCACTCCGTACTCTGCAAAAAATTCCTTGAATATTTCCATTTCTTTTCTCCTTTATATCTTTTCAAGATCGTTTACGTAAAAGCGTCCCGTATATACGTTTGCCGTTTTCTCCGTGCTGACAAGAGCAATGTTGTTTTTTTCAAGAGCCCTTACGTAAAGAACCGTGCTCTTTACCCAATTGCTCACTCTTGCGCCCGATGCGAACGTATCGACGCCCGTTTTGAGTTTTACCGCGTCCCCTACCGCAAGTGGCGTATCCTCTATTTTTGTCACTCTGTCTTTATCAACAAATCCGTAAACGTTGCTTTCCGAGTCGGTGTGTATCAAATGATACGGGTGCTTTCCGTTTGGCGCTATTACGGTGATCTTCGCCTTGCCCGCTCTTGCGGGAAGACCGCTTTGGGCGTTTGAGTTCGTGTAATGCTCACCGCCCGTAAAATATACTACGTCACCGAGCGAAAAATCTTCGTCTTCGGGCTTTTCGGGCTCAATGGGTTCTTCGGGCTCTTCGCCGAGATATTTTGAGATGAGTTTTTTGAATTCGAGCCAATTTTTCTTTGCAATACTTTTTGAGTTACTGTCGAATATGTAGACGGGGCACCATTTTTGTCCGTAGATGATATTAGTGCTCTGATCGTCTTTATCGGCAAAAATATTGCCCTTTAGTTTATTCACCCAATAGGTATGGCTTACGACGTCGTCTGCCGTAAGGCCGTGCTTTTTGAGAAGCCACGCAATAAGTCTTGCGCCGTTATCGTAAGCGGCGGAATTTATGCTTTCGTCCGCTTCGCCCATAATTATTTCAAGCGAAAGCGACGTGTAATTTCCGCCGTCGGGCGCGCTTCCGTCGCCTGCGTGCCACGATACCTCGGCACTTCCCTCCGGATCGTCGGGTACCATACCCGTACCCGCCTTCAAGTTTTGCCAAGCGCCGTTTTTGTCAACGTAGAAGTGAACTCTGGCGCTTCCCATATTTTCGTTATAGGTAGCGCGCGTGTAAAGCTCTCCCTCGTCGTCGATACCCTTATGCCCTGCGGTATTGTGAACGGTCACGGAAAGCACCTTGCCCGTCTTATTCGTTAATTTCTGCTGTTTTTTGTAAAGGGCGCCCTTCTTAAAGCCTGCCGCTCTTGCTTTTGCATCGTCCTTCCAAACCGTACCGTCAGGAATGATCTTGGCGCATATTTTTACGCCGTTTACTGTATAGATTCTGTCGGGATTCATAAAAACCTCCTTTTTCGTAGTTCATTTTATGCAATTTTAGTATTTTTAAGAATACTATCTGACCATTTCGTCAAACGGGGCAAGCTGATAATCGTAAAGACCGCTCGTGTAGCCGTGCTCAAGCCGTAAATGCTCGTTTAAGCGGTTATGCTCAAGAATCGCAAGATGATGCGCCGACTGCGCCATTCTATCGAATTTTTCTCTATCCTCAAAGCTTTTGACAAGCTTATCGACCTGCTGCTTGATATACTTTATCTCCGCCTTCTGCTCGCCCTCGCTTACGCCTTTTTTACCCGCAGCGGTAAGTCTGCCCACTGCAAACGCCATAACCGTAAATAAAAGTCCTACGGCGGAAATTATAAGCGATATAGATGTCATCGTTCCTCCTTTCGAACAAATGTTCTTATTTTAGTGTCAAAAAATGCCGCTTTTTCCCGAAAAAAGCGACACCGATCAACCCGATTGACCGTAAGTATATTATACCACAAAATGCGAAAAAAATCAAGTGCGAAATGAGTTTCGCGACAAATATTCTGCTTTTTTGCCTCAATGCCCTTTACAAATGCATAAAACTGTGATATAATCCAATCTATGTGTATATTTTGTGCACAAATATTATAAAATCCAAGGAGGACACCTAAAGTGGACGTACCCTTATGGGTTGCACTGCCGCTTCAAATCATTCTTATCTTCGTTAACGCGTTCTTTGCGTGCGCGGAGATAGCAGTCATTTCCCTAAATGAAAACAAACTCAAGAAAGCCGCCGAGGAAGGCGACAAAAAAGCAAAGAAAATGCTTAAGATGGTGACAAACTCCACCGCGTTTTTGTCAACTATTCAAGTATGTATTACTCTTGCAGGCTTTCTTGCTTCGGCTTTTGCAGCCGAAAACTTTGCAGAATCTCTCGCAAAATACATCAATGGCACCGAAACTTTTGCCTACCTTAATGACGGTCTTGTCGAGACGCTTTGCCTTATACTTATAACGATATTGCTTTCGTTCGTAACGCTGGTATTCGGCGAACTCGTTCCCAAACGTATCGCTATGGCGAAAGGTGAAAAGGTAGCAAAAAGCGTATGCGGAGCGATTTTATTTATGGGCACTTTGATGAAGCCTGTAATATGGCTTTTAACCGTGTGCACCAACGGAATGCTCCGTCTTTTAGGAATCAACCCCGTCGATGAGGGCGAGGAAGTTACCGAAGAAGAAATACGTATGATGGTAGACATCAGCGAGGAAAACGGCAACATCAACGCAAACGAAAAAGATATGATCGAAAACGTTTTCGAGTTCAACAACATCACTGCGTCCGAGATAATGGTACACCGCACAAACGTACAGACCGTTCACATCGACGACAGTGACGAGGACATCTTCAAGATCATCGAATCCACGGGACTTTCCCGCTTCCCCGTATACGGCGAAGATCTTGACGATATCTTGGGTATACTCAACGCAAGACGTTTCTTGATGAACAGACACCAAGAGATCAACACACCCATCAAAGACCTCTTAAAGCCCGCGTATTTCGTACCCGAAATGGTACACGCAGACGTGCTTTTCAGAGATATGCAGTCAAAAAAGATAAGCTTTGCCGTACTCGTTGACGAATACGGCGGAATGAGCGGTATCGTAACGATGGAAGACCTTTTGGAAGAAATTGTCGGAAACATCTACGATGAATTTGACCCCCAGCCCGAATTCGAAATAGAAAAAATAGACGACGAAACCTGGAGAGTATCCGGCTCGATTCCGCTTGACCAAATGAGTGAGGAGATCGAGTGGGACGCACCCGAGGACGAAGACTTCGAAACACTCGGCGGACTCGTTTACAGCGTTTTGTCACAGATTCCCTCCGATAACGACACCCCGCACGTAGAAGCTTACGGACTTGATATTCAAGTCGAAAAGATCGAAGAGCGTCACATAAAGCGCGCTATAGTAAAGAAGCTTCCCAAACAACCGTCGGAAGACGAGGACGAAGAATAATGATAAAAACCGAGGCTTGAGGCCTCGGTTTTTTGATTGCAAAAATATCCCCCCGCTGTGCGAGGGGATATTTTTATAATTATTCGCCGATTATGGAATTGATGATAAAGTTTCTGTAGCTTACTCTTTCTTCATCTGTGAATGAACCGTGCGTCGTTCCGGGAAGTACCTTAAACGTTACGTCGTGACCTGCATCCTTCATCTTCTGAACGAATACCGCCATTCCCTCATCGTCAAAGCATTGGTCTTCTACGTTGCAAACAACGTAATAGGGAACCTTGGGCATCGTTGCGATGTTTTCTTGGGGAGTGATAGCCTTAAGGCCTTCCGTTAAAGGCATATCGTAAGCAGCAATAGCCGAAAGGTAGGTTCTGGGGAATTCCTTCTGTACTTCAAAGCTTCTGTATTCGCCGAGAATATCGTAGCAGGGGCAAGCAGCCATACAGGATATGATATTGTGGCGAGAGCCGTGTGTGAACATAAGTGCGCCGAGACCGCCCATGCTTCCGCCTGTAGATACTACGGGGATGTCGTCGGGAAGGTTATAATGCTCCTTGAGAGCGTCGATAACGAGGTCTGCCATACGAATTACGCCCTTATTGCCCCAGCTCCAAGGTCCGCAGTACATATACATTACTGCTATGCCCTTCTTGCCGCATTCTTGAGCAAAGTCAGACGTGTATTCGCCCATGCTGACAAGACCGCCGAGACAAGAGCTTCCGCCGAGGCCGGGGAATTCCATTACGATTCCCTTGATGTCGCCTTCAACGTATTTCAAATTATTTCTCGTGTAGTAGCTCAAATTCTCGAAATTGATGTATTCGGCATCAGCCTCTGCATACTTTTCGTATGCTGCACCTGCATTGGAGCCTTCGGGAATAACGGCAGTAACGTTTTTGTCAGCGTACTCTTTTTTCTCGGGAGCTTCTACTTTAGCAGTTGCCTGCTTCTGTACAAACATCTCTATTTTTCCGCTTTCCGCAGCGCTGGTCGCACCGTGTTCTGCTCCGTCTATCATCGAGAGAGTGACGTCTTTGCTCTTCTTGCCGAGCTCGTTTACAAGCTTTTTAAGAGTCGTAGCTTCAACTATAAGATCATCCGTACCGCCTACAATGTAGTAAGGAATATTGGGCATATATTTTGCCTTTGCAGAAAGAGAGATTTCCTGTAAAGCGTCTTTAAGGCTTGAATCATAAGCGTATACCGACGTTACGAAGGTTCTCGTGTAGCTCTTTTCGCGAGTGAAGGATCTCTCAATATCAGCT
The DNA here is from genome assembly GCA_045652265.1 of Eubacteriales bacterium. Lineage (GTDB taxonomy): Bacteria > Bacillota > Clostridia > Oscillospirales > CAG-272 > CALCTE01. The sequence goes on from JAZRTW010000044.1 coordinate 10,714, forward strand.
ACGGGGAATTCAGCCGCGCAAGCAGTGATGTTGTGTCTTGAATCAGCGGTATACAAAAGCGCACTCGTTGCACCCATTCCCTTACCCATAGAAACTATGGGAGTAGTGTCGCCAAGACTGTACTTGTCCTTTATCGCGTCAACAACGAGGTCCGCAAGTCTTACAACACCTGCGTCTCCCCAGCCCCAACGGTCTGTCAATACGCGAGCATAAGCAACGCCGAAAGTTGCCAAATTTATGCCTATCGTAGACGTATCGGTCATTGATTCGTCATTGATCTCGGGAAACGCAATAACGATACCCTTGATGTTTTCCGTGTTAAGATGTTTGAAATTCGTTGCAGCGTAAAGATCAAGAGTGTCCTTGTTTATTATCTTGCGGTCTTCTTCTGCATACTTCTCGTAGCGGTAACCCATTGGTACGTACTCCTCTTCTTTGGTCTCTTCTTTGTCTTTGTCGGGATTTTCTTTCTGCGTATCGTTGCTTGGTGTGTCGGGAGTATCGGGCGTTGTATCATCGCCGCACGAAACAAGCGCTACACTCAAAAGCATTACGATAGCGAGTAAAAATGCGATCTTTCTCATAGAGCCTCTCCTTTAATACATTTATTTTTATTAATTTCGTGGTTATATGACCTTATACCAAGCACTCTTTTACCTTTGCTTTGATAAACTCAAGAAGTGCAGGCTCGGTCTTCTCATCTGTTGGTACATATGCGCAATTTTCGATATTGGCGTTAAAAAGTGTTTTGCACCATACGAGTGCGGCGAGATATCTTCCGTATCCGAGAGAAAGGTGAAGCTTGTCGCGGTAAAGCGAGAGTCCTCCCTTTTCGCTGTTGAAGATGCTTTCGTCGTTTATCGCGGCGTATACGACGTCACCCGTAGGAATTATCTCAAGGACGTTATCACGCGCGATTTTCTGTGTGACATTATGAACGGCGTTTTGCATAACCGCGGCGCTTGAGTTATAAAACTTTTCAAAAAGATCGTTCTTCCTGCAATACTCGTACGCCCAGCCTTGATTAAGATAGAGCTTTGCTTTGGGGCAAGCGTCGCGAACTGCGGAAAGAAGATTTTTGATAAAGGGGTAGTAGCTCTCCTCTATGCCCGAATAGCCGCTTACCTGCTGAACGGTTATGATATCCCAATCTTCGAAAGCAAGTGCTTTTTTCAAAGATATCATCTTGTCGTCTCTTCCGTTTGAGAGATTGCCGTTTTTTTCAAAAACGTATTTCGGCTCGTCGGAAACATAGTAATCCCAATGCATTTCGAAGCTGCAAGAGCCCACGTAAAGGTTATACGTGAGTATCTCTTTGCCTAAATTTTCCGCTACGTCGTGCAAATATCTGTGGCTGTCCTGCGAGAAGCTGTTGCCGATAGACAGAATCTTTATCATCGCTTACACTTCTTTCGTCATAGAATGAGGTTATTATATCATCTTTTCGGCTTTAATGCAATATATATATATTTTTGGTATATCCGTTATTTTTGTGGAAATTTTGTTTGAATTTACGGATAAATCCTCGTTTTGCTATTCGATAACTTCATAGCCCTTATCGATAATGGTTTTTTTCAAAATTTCCAAAGGGGCTTCACCTTCTACCGTGACCGTGTCTTTCTTATGATCGGCTACAGCCGAAGTAACGCCGCTTACGGCTTCAAGCGCAGTTTTTACCGCCGCTTCGCAGTGTGGGCACATCATTCCTTTTACCTTAATTACTGTCATCGTATTTTTCTCCTTTATCGTTTTATTCTTTTCAAATTTAAACGCGTTCAGTCTTAAAGCGTTTGCGACCACGCATACGCTTGAAAGGCTCATTGCCGCCGCACCGAGCATCGGGGTAAGCGTGATGCCGAATGCGCTCAATGCTCCTGCGGCTATCGGTATGCAAACGGCGTTATAAAAGAACGCCCAAAACAGATTTTCTTTCACGTTGCGAAGCGTAGCTCTGCCCAGAGAAAGCGCTTTTGCGACGTCCTTTACACCGCTTCCCGTAAGCACTGCGTCGGCGCTGTCTATTGCTATATCCGTGCCTGCTCCGACGGCGATTCCCAAATACGCGGCGGTTAGCGCGGGGGCATCGTTTATGCCGTCGCCGACCATAGCGCATCTTCCCTTTTCGGAAAGAGCCGCTATCTTTGCCGATTTCGTATCGGGCATAGCCTCTGCAATTACCTCGTCGATACCGATATTTTTTGCAACTGCGTTTGCCGTAACGGCGTTGTCACCCGTGAGCATCACCGTGCGTATCTTCATCTTTTTAAGGATTGCTATCGCATCTTTCGCGTCCTCTTTTACCGTATCGGCTACGGCGATAACACCGAGAAGCTCATCTTCCGTGAAGAACAGAAGCGGAGTCTTACCGTCACCTGCAAGCTCCTTGCAAAGAGCTTCCGTTTCGCTTGAAATATATACGCTGTTTTTGGCAAGCGAAAGGCTTCCGCCCGTGACGCGCACTCCGTCTGTAAGCGCCGTAACGCCGCTTCCGACAAGTGTGGAAAAGTCTTCAGCCTCATAAAGCTCCGCACCGTTTTCTTCCGCGTATTTCTTAACCGCATTTGCGAGAGGGTGATTACTTTTATACTCAACGGAATACGCGTACGAAAGGAGCTTTCCGTTGTATTCGTATACATCCGTGACTGACGGCGTACCGTTTGTTAAGGTGCCCGTTTTGTCGAAAACGACCGTATCTACTCTGCCCGCCCTCTCAAGTGCCTCGGCACTTTTGTAAAGAATTCCGTTCTTTGCCCCAACGCCGCTTCCGACCATTATCGCAACGGGCGTCGCAAGTCCGAGAGCGCAGGGACAGCTTATGACGAGCACGGATATTGCTCTTATAAGAGCGGTTTCGAAACCGCTTCCGAGCGCCGTCCATATACCGAAGGTGACTAAAGCCACGACTATTATCGCGGGTACGAAAACGCCCGCGACCTTATCGGCAAGCTTCGCAATAGGAGCTTTCGATGCGGCGGTATCGGAAACGAGTGCTATTATCTTCGAAATGACGGTCTCTTCGCCTACCGACATTGCCTCACATTCAAGATATCCCGTGAGATTTACCGTCGCCGCGCTTACTTTAGCGCCTTCTTCCTTATCGACGGGAAGGCTTTCCCCCGTGAGAGCGCTTTCGTCTATACTGCTTACTCCCTTTATTACGACCGCGTCAGCGGGGACTCTGTCGCCGGGACGGAGCACAAACGTATCTCCGACGGAAAGCTCGGTTATCGCAACCGTCTCTTCCCTGCCGTCTCTTATGACCGTCGCAAATTCGGGCGTTAGCTTTTCAAGCGCCTTCAGCGCGTTTGTCGTCTTACCCTTAGAATAAGCTTCAAGGAGCTTTCCGACGCTTATCAAAACCAGTATCATCGCGGCACTGTCAAAATAAAGCGCGTGGCTTTGCGTGACAAAGAAAACGCTGTATACAAAGCTTACGCCGCTTCCGAGCGCAACGAGCGTATCCATATTGGGAGAAAGGTGAAGTGCACCTTTTATGCCGCTTATAAAAAATCTTCCGTTTAACACCATAACGGCAAGCGAAAGAAACATTTGCAAAAGCGCTGTTGAGAGGGAATTTTCAACAAAAAAGTTCGGTAAAGGGAGAGAGAGCATAGTATGCCCCATCGAAACGTACATAAGCAAAAGAAGAAGCGCCGCCGATACGGCAAGCCTTATAACGTCACGCTTTAGAGAGGCGCTTTTCGTTTTTTCGCCGCCACGCGATATGCCGTAGCCCGCTTTTTTTACGGCAAGCTCTATAGCCTGTGCGGGCGCGTTTCCTTCAACGCTCATAGAATTGGTAAGCAGACTTACGCTGCAGCTTTCGACGCCCGTAACGGCGCTTACGGCTTTTTCAACCCGCAAGGCACACGCCGCACAGCTCATTCCCGTCACTTTAAACTTACGCATACTCTTACTCCCTTCAAAATCTGCTTTTATTTTAGCACGCTCAACTGCTTTTTGCAAGGATAAAAATTTTCTTTAAAAAAGTATTGACAAGCTCCTTCTTTGGTGATACAATACAGTGTACGAAAAATGACGAAGTGCAAGGAGGTGCACAAAATGGCAAAGTGTGAATTTTGCGGTAAGGCCGTAGCTTTCGGTCTTCAGGTATCTCACTCCAACAGAAAGACCAACAGAACTTGGAAGCCCAACATCAGAAAGGTTAAGGCTAACGTCAACGGAACTGTTAAGACGGTAAGCATCTGTTCTCGTTGCCTGCGCTCCAACAAAGTGCAGAGAGCATAGTAGATATACTTTTCCAAAAAGAAGCGGAGCGCGTGCGCTCCGTTTTTTCGTTATCAAGAAAGGATTTGCGATGTATTCACTCGTTATTTGGGATTTTAACGGTACCCTTTTCGATGACCTCGGAATAGGTATTGAAGCCGTAAACCGCCTTCTTTTACGGCGCGGACTGAAAAAAATAGAAAGCGCCGAAGAGTATCATAAGGTCTTCGGCTTCCCCATAATTGAATACTATAAACGGCTCGGCTTCGATTTCGAAAAGGAAAGCTACGAGCTTCTTGCAAAAGAGTGGGTAAAGGAATATACCGCGCTTGAAAGCACAGCGCCCCTTCGCTCTTTTGTAAAAGAGCTTCTTATGAAAATAAGCGCTCTCGGCATATCCCAAGTTATCCTCTCCGCATCGGAGAAAAATATGCTCGTAAGGCAGGTCGAAGCTCTCGGCGTACGTGAATATTTCGACGAGATACTCGGCACGGAAGATATTTATGCCTACGGCAAAGAGGAAATGGCAAAAAGATGGATGGCAAATAAGAATGCGGAAAGCGCCCTCGTTATAGGTGACACCGAGCACGACGCCGATGTTGCAAAAAAGATAGGCGCGGACTGTATCTTGATCTGCGGCGGACATCAAAGCAAGGAAACGCTTGAAAAATGCGGCGTACCCGTAGTGTCACCCGAGGATGCCGTAAAGTTTATCGTCGAATATATAAAGGCGAAAGGATAAGCGAAAATGCAAGAAGGCAAAAACCAAGGCATATATGATGCGTTTGCGAAAGAAAAAATTTTCTGCGTGAGCGTTGCAAATATCTCTAAACTGAACGTGATAAAGGAATATCTGCTTCCGAAAGGCGTAAAGACCGCTATAGTGTGGCTTTTACCATATAACGTGGGAGCAAGAGAGGGGAATATATCCCTCTATGCGCGCACCCTCGACTATCATTTTATCGCAAGCAAGATAGCCGAAAAAGTGATAAAAAATCTGAAGGAAATATATCCCGAAAATAATTTTTATTGCTTCTCGGATCACTCACCCATAGCGGAAGTCGCCGCCGCCGCGTCCTTGGGGCTCGGAGTTATAGGTGAAAACCACCTGCTCATAAACGAAAAATACGGCTCTTTCGTCTTCGTAAGCACGGTCTTTACAGACCTTGCGGCAGATTACGACGAGCTTATCAATCCCCAAAAATGCCCGTCCTGCAAGGCTTGTATCAAAGCCTGCCCGACGGGTGCTCTCGAAAGAAACGATAAAAACGGCTGTCTTTCGGGAATAAGTCAAAAAAAAGGAGCGCTCACGGAAAGCGAGGCGCTCCTTATAAAGCAAAGTAATATGGCGTGGGGATGCGACGTCTGTCAGCTTGCGTGCCCTTTAAACAAAGACGCCGAAAATACACCCCTTGATTTTTTCTACACAGACCGCATCGAAACTGCTACAAGCGAGATCATAGAAAATATGACGAACGAAGAGTTTAAAAAACGTGCGTTCAGCTTCAGGGGCAAGGAGCCGATACTACGCAATCTCGCTCTGCTCGGCAAATGAATTAAAGGCGATTATTCGAAATCTCCCCAGATAATATCGTTTGCAACGCCGTCGCCGTTGCCGTTGGACGTGCCGTTGATAACATTACCGCCGCCGTTGCCGTTATTGCCACCGTTGTTATTGCCACCGTTGTTATTGCCATTGTTATTGCCGTTGTTGTTACCGCCGTTGTTGTTACCGCCGTTGTTGTTGCCACCGTTGTTGCCGTTTGTTGAGGACGAATTGCCGTCACCGGAAGGTGCGGGTGTCTCATCGCCGGTACCCTCATTATCGGTAGCATCTTCATTTTTGTCATTGTTCTCGGTGTCTGTGTCTTCGACTTTATCCTTATCGGCTTCGTCGATTTCTCCCGACTTTTTAGCGCACGCACTAACGGTAAGTACTAAAGCGAGTATCAAAAATAATAAAACGATTTTTTTCATAAAACAGATTCCTTTTCACAAAATTATCTGCATACATTATACATCAACAGGCAATAAAAATCAAGAGATAAATTAAAACTGTAAAAAAATATATATATTTTAACAAAAACCGCAAAATTTCTATAGCATTTTGTCTTCAAATGTGGTACAATATACTGTAACATAGAAAGGAGGTCTTATTATGATACCCGAAAAAGGTTATAAACGCATAATGGTAATATGCTTTTACGTCCTTTTGGGCGCTTTGGGGCTTTACTTTCTTTCGCGTTACGTTTTTAGATGGCTGTGGCCGATAATCGTCGCTCTGCTCGTTGGAATGTTGCTTCAGCCCATAATACGATTTCTGGAAAGAAAGCTGAAATTTCCGCACAGGCTTGCATCTATACTGACGGTCTTGGTACTGTATATCGGTGTCGGTTATCTTTTGGGTGCGGTCGTATATAAGCTCGTTGCCGAGCTTTCGGTGCTGGCGTCGTCTATCCCGGGTTACGTTTCAAAGCTCAATATCAACTTGGGAAATATTGAAGCGTACTTCAAGTCTATGTTCGCAAATATGCCGATAATAGGCTCAAACGATCTCTTTGACATAGTATGGTCAAATCTTTCAAGCTCCATCGTATCGATGTTAAGCGGTCTTTCCTCCTCGATAATCACGAGCTTACCTTCGTTTTTGACGTCGGTGGCACAGCTCGTTCCCTCTCTCCTTTTAGCGATAATCATTATGATAGTATCATCCGTGTACTTTGCGACGGACTACGAAAAAATTAAGAGCTTTTTCGGCTATCAGATATCGGAAAAAACGAAGGAAAAGATAAAAACCGCAAGAGACCACCTATTCAGAACCATAGTTAAATATATCCGTGCTTACCTCTTGGTAATGCTTATAACGGGCGCTGAACTGTACCTCGGACTTTCGATAATCGGACAAAGCTACGCGCTTATCTTGGCGATAGTTATCTCGATAATCGACGTGCTCCCCGTTTTGGGAACGGGCGCTGTTCTTATACCGTGGGGTATCATCTGGATATTAACGGGCAATACTTGGAAAGGCGTTGCAATATTGCTCTTATACGTTGCTGTTACCGTTGTAAGACAGATAATAGAGCCGAAGATCGTAGGTCAGTATATAGGTCTTTATCCCCTCATTACACTCGTTGCAATGTACGCGGGACTCCGTATCTTAGGTGTCGTCGGGCTCTTCTTGTTCCCCATAGCGATCATCATTTTGAAGGAGCTTAACCAAAACGGTGACGTTCATCTTTGGAAGGATCCTCCGGGTACGCAGACGGAAAAAATGCCCGCAGGTGCAAGGATAGTAAAACGGATAACCAAGAATAAAAAATACAAAGCCGAAGTCAAAGACCGAGGCGAAAAGAAAGAAAAGAAGTAGGAAAAGTTATGTTGAAAATTGCAATTTTGGGATTCGGCGTAATCGGACGAGGCGTGTTTGATATTATTACGGAAAACAGTGAAAGAATCCGCAAAGCAGCAGGCGACGATATCACGGTAGCCAAGGTAGTGGATATAAGAGATTTGTCGGGAACTCCCGCGGCAGCAGTTGCAACCAAAGATTTCTCCGACGTGCTTGCAGACGAAGAAATATCGTTGGTAGTTGAGTGTATGGGCGGCCACACCATCGCTTACGAGTTTTCCAAGAAAGCGCTCGAAGCGAAAAAGAGCGTCGTCACCTCCAATAAAGAGGTCGTTGCTTGCTACGGCGACGAGCTTATGGCTTTAGCAAATAAGATGGGTGTTTCCTACCTCTTTGAAGCAAGCGTGGGCGGCGGTATTCCCATAATCCACCCGATGAAATATTGCCTTTGGGCAAATAACGTGAAGTCGATAAGCGGCATCTTAAACGGCACGACGAACTTTATGCTTACTATGATGAACGAAAAAGGCGCATCGTTCGACGAAGCACTTAAAACGGCGCAAGAGCTCGGATATGCCGAAAAAGTGCCCACGGCAGACGTGGACGGATTTGACGCGGCAAGAAAGATCGCCATTCTTTCTTCCATTGCTTTAGGCTCTCACATATCCCTTGAAGACGTAAGTGTCGTAGAGGGCATAAGAAACATCGACACCGCAGACGTGGCTCTCGCCGCGAAATGCAATATGGTGATAAAGCTTCTTGCAAGAAGCATCATTGAAGATGGCAAGGCGTATATCTACGTTGCGCCACACCTTATAGACACCTATCACCCTCTTGCAAACACAAACGACGTATTCAACGCCGTATGCGTAAACTGCGATATGCTCGGAGACGCTATGTTCTACGGAAAGGGCGCAGGCTCTCTTCCCACGGCAAGTGCGGTAGTATCCGACATAATCGAGGCTTATTGCTTCGGTGCCAAGGCACCCGTATGGAGTGCTAAAATAGAAGGTGTCAGCCTTGACGTTAAGTCACTTCCCGCAAGCTTTTTCGTAAGATGCGCTCCCCAAGGTGCAGAAGCGCTGAAAGCGATCGTTGAGGTATTCGGTTCCCCCCGTATACTCACAGATGAAAACGACGAATATCTTGCGTTTACCGTAGATAACCTTACCGAAACAAAGCTTAAAGAAAAGCTCGAAAAGGCGGGCACTTCTCCGCTTTCGGTAATAAGGATATTTAACTGAAATGAAACACGAGTTTTCTTGCGGCGCGGTCTTATTCGTTAAAACACCCGAGGGGGTCAAATATGTTCTTGTCAAGGAAAAGAACGGAAACGTCGGATTCCCCAAAGGACATGTTGAAAAGGGTGAAACGGAATATGAATGTGCGCTTCGCGAAATCAAGGAGGAAACGGGTATAACCGCTTGCATCGTCTCAGGCTTTTGCCAAAAGGTGCAATACTCTCTTCCGAACGGTCACGTAAAGCACGTAACGTATTTTGCCGCTTTTTATGACGGCAATCAGCATCCCGTGCGCACAAACGAAGTAAGCGACTACATACTGACGGATTACGAAGGCGCTATAAAGGCACTGTCGTTTAAGATATCCGTAGATATTTTGAAAAAATTTGTAAACAGTAAAATTTTAAGTATAGTTAAGTAAAGTCGGAGGTTTATTATGACGGCATTTCAGATAACGCTGATAGTACTTGCCGTAGTTTTTTTACTGATCTTTACTTTTCTTATGCTGCCCATAAGGCTGTGTCTGCTTATCGCAAACGGCAAAGCTGTATTTCGTATCAAGCTGTGGCTTTTTACCCTTTTTTCTACCGATAAGCCGAGAAAAGAAAAAAAGAGAAAAAAGAAATCGGGCGGAGCGGATAATCCGAAAAAGGAAAAGAAAAAGCGAAGCTTCTCCGAAACGTTGGAACTTGTGGGAAAGCTTAAAGAAGCGCTTGAAAAGTCTTCCGAAGGCTTGAAGCTTCTTTTTTCGAGATTCAAGATCGATAAAATACGTATCGACGCC
>JAZRTW010000045.1:0-7564 GCA_045652265.1 Eubacteriales bacterium
AGATTAACACGACACACGGGAGGAGAAACAATGGCACTTATAAAATGTCCTGAGTGCGGGCAAGAAGTCAGCAATCAAGCACCCGCCTGTATCCATTGCGGTTATCCATTGAACGAAGAAACACCCTTAGAAAACAAATCGCAACCCAACCTGACAAAAGCGGTCAAAACGAGAGTGGCATTGACCAAAAAGCAGAAAATCATCGTTTCCATATGCCTTGTTGCTGTTGTTTTAATTGCTTACTTGGGATTGTTTCATCTTGGAACAGAGGAAAAATATACATATGATTTAATCATTGAAAACGCAGGCGATTTCAAAAACCCTAAGGGTATCGAGGTTATTAGTGGTACGGCAGGGTGGTCAGACGAGGACGAAGAACCGTATGCTTTTGTTTGTATCACTTCTACAAATGGATATGGAGCAGAAACCGCTGGCTATTATCTTTTGGGGCCAGACTATGTTTATGACGTATCAGATGATAGCGGTTCTGTTACATTCTGTAAAAGAGATAAATTAAATGTTGGCACAATAAATAGACGACTCGCATTGTATTGGGTGTTTCATTAAAAAAGTATAGGCACAATAAAAAGAACTAATTGCGGAAATATTTCCGTGATCATGCGGTGTGATTACCGCAAGCTCACGGAAAAGAGAAACGGAGGCGTGTTGCCTCCGTTTTTTATTTCGCAAGTTCAAGTATTCGGTTTAAGGTCTGCATTTCGTTTTTATCAAGGAGTTCGTATATTTCAGCAGACCGCAATAGACCTTGTGCGACCCCTCGCATTCGTTTTCCGTAATCGGTGTTTTTGCTCTGCAAGGCACGAACAATGGCATTGAGCAAATCAACCTCTAATGCCAGTTTCCTCTCCTCGTTCTCAATTTTTCGTTTCTGTATGGTCTTGTATAGGTCGTCTGTGGCAACCCATTCAATAACCTTTGCTTGAACATCGTGTATGTCTTCTTGGCCTTTTAAGAACTCTTCAATAGTCATTGTTTTGCTTTCCATTGTTCTCTAACTCCTTTCTTAACTCGCTACGACGCATTTTTAGGGCAGTTCTGTCTTCGTATGACATACGACCGCCGAAGCGGTTTAACTGTTCCTCAACCTCTTGTAGTTCTTTCCTAACGGTGTCATCGTCCAATGGGTCAATGATGTCAAGAACATATCGAGACAAGGTCTTGTCTGCCTCTATGCTCGCTTTTTTAATTCTCTTTTTTCGCTTCTCACTCAATACGATTTTAATGCTTGTCATTTATCTTTCCTCCATATCTTCTGTGATTTCATAACCGTGTGACCATGGGTCAGGACCGGCAACCTCTGCCACGGTCTTGTTATCATAAAGGGCATACTGCACGTTGATACCGACCAAACCGTTTGGACGGTCTACTGATATACCCTCCAACTCCGAAAGCAGAACATACCCCCATTCTCTGCAATAGATTTCGCAGAGACCAAAGAGCAACCAATCGCCGTCCTCTTGCTTTTCTCCCTCCGTGATTACCCAATGCATATAGTCGCCACCGTTTCCATCGGGAATGTAGTATTTGACGGCGACGGTTGCTTGGTCGCCTTGTCCGTCCGTAGAATAGAGGGGTTGCAACCTTGCCTCTATTTCCTTGTTCATTAGTTTCATTCGCTTCGTTCCTTTCATAGTGTATTTGAGAAATGTCGCCTTTTCTCATAATAAGTATGAAAGAAGCGCACCTCAAAAAGCGTCGCAGACCTTACGGGTTTGTATGCAAACCGTAGTAAGTCATCTTTTCTCCCTCTGGTTGAAAACTGATTTATTCATACTTATTAAGGGAGAAAGATGACCGTAATGGAAAAAGCATTGCCCGCGATACTAAGGCAATGCTTTTGGAATGAGGTAGAACGGCGACTAAACACACCTCCTACCTTTTCGTGAGGTCGCCGTTATGCTCGTCTGCCAATATGGAAACTTTCTCCCTACTTTGCGAAAAGGAGGAATAGAGAATGAGTAAATATTGCATTATGCGATTTCAAAAGTACAAGGTGGGTAGTGTGGCGAACATAGAGCGACACCAAAAACACCGCGACCGTTTGAAACACCGTAAGCACCCCGAGCGAGAAAGCGAGAATATCACTTGGAGGCAAAGTCCAGAAAAAACAATGACACAAGTGATACGAGGGGTGATGAGGGAGCAAGAAAAGCAGACGGGCAAAAAAGTCCGTAAGGACGCCGTTGCTCTTGTTGAGTTCGTGTTGACATTCTCCCCCGAAATGGAGGAAAGTTTGGATTTTGATAGGTGGCACGAGGCGAACCTAAAATGGTTGGAGGAGCAATTTGGCGAGGGCAAAATCATAATGCATACGACAAACCACGACGAGTTGAGCCGACACGGGCATTACTACCTTTGCCCGGTTGACGAACGAGGGTTTCTAAATGCCAGCCGTTACTTTGGCAAGAAAAAACAAATCATCGCTCTGCAGGACAGTTATGCAGAGGCGATGAAAGAGTTCGGACTTGAAAGAGGGAGGAGCAAAGAGGAGACAAGGGCGAACCACCAATCTCTTGACGAGTGGCACAAGCAAGAGGAAGAACGGTTACTTGCTGAAATCGTTAAAATCGAAAAAGAAAAGGCGGTCATTGAGCAAGTCAAGAACCGTGTCTTTGCCGATGATAGAGCAGTTCCTAAAATGCCTCGTGTCATAGGCGATGAACTGTTTGACATTCTTGAATGATATGTTATACTGTTTTTAGCAGCACATTTTTCCTCATAAGTTTTTTGGATTTTGTGTTAAACTTTGTGATAACTACGAAAAACCTTGAAAATAAAGGGTTTTCCGTGATGAGGCTCGACACGGTAAAGCATTTGAGGGACTTCTCAAGAGATATTTTAAATAAAGTTTACAATGTAGGGCGGGGGCTTGCTCCCGCCTCTTTGTTTTATTTCTCACGAAAGATGCAAATTTTTTTCATATCTTTCATTATTATCTTTACTTTTCGGTTTTGATGTGATAGAATGATACCATACCACACTACAATTTTATAATGAATAATTTTGTTTGATATTTGGAGAAAATACCTTGGCAAAAGGTGTTCTCTCTCTCCGAATATCAAATATATTCATTGGTGTAGTGTGGTAGCGAAACCAAGGGAGGCACTTTTTCGGCACACCCTTCGGGGTGTGCTTTTTTAATTGTGAGGGGGAAAAGAGAGTTTCACAGACACTATCTATGGAAAATAAATAAGATTTTTCCGCTACGGGAACGTAAAAATATAAACACGGCGGCAAGGAGATGTTTCTCTCTGCCGCCGCATACTTTGTTTTATTTGCGAATTAAATCTTTTACGAGTGATGCGATCGTATCAAGTTGTTTATCGTCAAGGTGTTTTAAGTCTTTTACAATGGCGTCAATCTTGGTCGGATTTTTCGACTCCGTATCAAAAAACTCGCTCGGTGTTACACCCAAATACTCACAAATATAGAAAATACCCGATAATGACGGGAGCGATTTGCCTGATTCGATGTTGTTGATGTATCCCGGATTTTGTCCGATTGACAAGCTCATATCACGTGCGGAGACGCCTTTTTTCTCGCGAAGCCGCGCAAGGCGTAAAGCGAAATCCTTGTTTTCCATATTCTAATCACCACCTCGTATCATATTTTAACCCAAACTCACGGTCAAAATGTTTGATTACAGGCGGTATTTGTGTTGAAATGTTGGTTAATATATGATACAATCAGATATGTTGACGGAATAAAACCCATATTGCTCGCGAGGTATATAAAAGTAATTCTTGAAAGGCATAATATAAAGGAGGGTTAACGAATGACCACAAAAACAAAAAACATCATAAAAACGATTGCGGCACAGAACGGTGTAACTCCCGAGTGCGTTGAAAAAGAAATGAAAAACGCAATTAAGGAAGCGATGAAGTCGAGCGACCCTCGCGCTCGCGAGCTGTGGAAACAACTTGCGCCTAACGGTTCGGAGCCGGACATAGATGATTTTTTGAATTTTTGCGCTAATTCCTGCAATAAACAATAAAAGCCGCGTTTTCAAGTTTTTAGCGAATATTTCAAATAAGCGAAAAAGCGTTGTGCGCGAAGCACAACGCTTTTTTACAGCTTAATTTCCCTCGGTGTGCGGTTTTCGTATACGGTGTATGCGTCTTTTTCGAGTGAAAGAAGCATCTTTCGAACCTCGCAAAATGCGTAGCCGATATGCTCGGGTACGTGCGCGTCGCTTCCGAAGGTAACGTAGCGTCCGCCGAGCTCGAAAAATCTTTTAAGTATCTTCACTGACGGATTCGTGCGCGAGAGCGCGCTTCGCATACCGCCCGTGTTTATTTCAAGCGCCTTGCCGCCCTTTGCCAAAACGCAAAGTGCCTCGTCGCAGAGGCTCTTTATTTTTTTATCTTCAAGGAGCTCATCGGGGGCTATCTTTCCCTCTTTGACGGCGGGCGGATAGCGTAGCGGATAGTCGAAATGACCGAATATATCAAAATCGGAAAAAGCTTCCAACGAAGATAAAATATCCTCAAAATAGTGCGCGATTTCGCCCTTAACGTCGCGGTTTTGCCAATATTCCGCAGGATAGGGGTCTTTACCGCCGATTACGTGCTGCGAGCCGATTATATAGTCGAAGCTGTAGCCATCGGCAATCTCCTTACAGCGTTTGGCGCTTTTTGCATCAATGCCGAGCTCTATGCCGTTTTGTATTATTATCCTGTCGCGGTAAAGCTCCTTTACGCGCAGTATCTCCTTTTCCTTTGCCTCTATGTCGCACTCGAAGTTATCGGGGAAGTTTAAATCCGGGAAAATGTTATAGTCGTAGTGGTCGCTTATGCCCAAGACGGAAAGCCCTTTTTCGACGGCGGTCTTCGCCATAAGCTCTACGCTTTGCTCTGCGTCGGACGAAAACTCGCTGTGCGTATGCACGTCTGCGATAATTTTTTCACATTCCATATTATACCGCCCTCCTTTTCGCTTTCATATTATCATAATGTAGATTTAAAATCAAGTATATCTCTTGAAAAAAGGGCGCGCTTGTTGTAAAATAGAGGTATCAAAAACAGCAGGTGAATTATGACGACTCTTGAAAAAAGATTTATCGAAGCAAAGAGAAAATGTTTTAATAAGCTTTATAAAAACCTCAACGCAAAGCAGAGGGAAGCGGTATTTACCGTAAACGGTCCCCTTCTCGTGCTTGCGGGCGCGGGAAGCGGAAAAACGACGGTGCTCGTGCACCGCATATCGCATATCATACGCTTCGGCGATGCGTATTTTGACACCGCCTTGCCCGAAGGCTTTTGCGAGGACGAGGTGGAATATCTTGAGATGATGGCCGGCGGCGATGTGCCGCTTGACAGCGCAAGCCTTCAAAGATACGCAAAAGAGCCCGCACCGCCTTACTCCATACTTGCCATAACCTTTACCAATAAGGCGGCAAACTCGATGAAGCAGAAGCTTGAAAAGCTTCTTGGAGAAGGTGCAAACGATATATGGGCAGGCACGTTTCACTCCGTATGCGCGAGGATATTGCGCCGCGAGATAGAGAAGATAGGATATGCAAGCGACTTTGCTATATACGATACGGACGACACGAAGAAGCTTATCGCCGAATGCGAAAAGGAGCTTGACATATCAAGCGATAAGTTCCCGCCGAAAGCCGTACAGAACCTCATAAGCAAAACGAAGGAAAAGCTCACGGACGCCGACGAATTCGAAGAAAAAGCGGGGAATGACTTTTATCTTTCGCACGTCGCGAAGATATATAAGCTTTACGAAAAGAAGCTCAAAAGCGCCAACGCACTTGACTTTGACGACCTTATCGGCAAGACGGTCACGCTTTTTTCGGAGCGCCCCGACGTTTTGGAATTTTATCAAAGGCGCTTTAAGTACGTGCTCGTGGACGAGTATCAGGACACGAACCACTCGCAGTTTAAGCTCGTTTCGATGCTTGCCGAGAAGTATAAGAATCTGATGGTAGTCGGCGACGACGACCAGAGCATATACAGCTTCAGAGGGGCAAGTGTCGAAAACATTTTGAGCTTCGACAAGAGCTTTAAATCGAAGGTAATAAAGCTTGAGCAAAACTACCGTTCCACCGCAAACATACTCGGCGCGGCAAACTCGCTTATAGATAAAAACAAAGGCCGCTACGGCAAAGCGCTGTGGTGCGACGGCGAAAAGGGAGAGCTTCCTACGGTAGCGCTGCTTGATAACCAAAGCGCAGAGGTGCAGTATATCGCCGACATCATAAGCGAAAACGTGGCAAGCGGCAAAGCGCAGTTTTCGGATTTTGCAATACTTTACAGAATGAACGCGCAGTCGGCGGGCTTTGAGACGGTATTTGCAAAGAGCGCCATACCCTACCGTATGCTTTGCGGCGTGCGCTTTTACGAGCGCGCCGAGGTAAAGGACATCGTTGCCTATATGCAGCTTGCGGTAAACGAGAGGGACGACACGCGCCTTGCGCGAATAATAAACGTGCCCAAAAGGGGCATAGGCGACACGACGGTAGAGCTTCTTCGTAAGCTTGCGGCGGCAGAGGGCACGTATATATACGATATCATCTCGCGCGCAGGCGAATACGAGGCGCTTTCAAAGTGTAGGGATAAGCTTTATAAGTTTTACGATTTTATGGAAAAAGTAAAGCTTTACGCAGAAAAGCTCCCCCTCGGAGAATTCGCCGAGAGGCTTATCAACGAAAGCGGATACGCCGATATGCTTCTTCAAAAAGGCGAAGAAGGCATCGAGCGCATGGAAAACTTAAAGGAGCTTGCGGGTAATATGGCAAGCCACGCCGAAGAAAATCCCGAAGCGACGCTTACGGGCTTTCTTGAAGAAGTGTCGCTTATCGCGGACGTGGATAATTACGACGAGAAGGCAAACGCCGTCACGATGATGACCGTACACTCCGCTAAAGGCCTTGAATTTCCGTGGGTATTCATACCCGGTATGGAGGAGGGCATATTCCCCGGCTTAAGAACGGTCAGCGAAAGCGAGATAGAGGAAGAAAGACGCCTTGCGTACGTTGCGCTTACGAGAGCCGAAAAGGAGCTTTACATAACGCACGCAAGAGAGCGTATGCTCTACGGAAGGACAAATTCCAATCCGCCCTCGCGCTTTATCGCGGAGATAGCGGACGAATATAAAAACGAGGTCGTCAAGACCACCCGACGTGCATATAGCGGCGGCGGATATTTCGGCGGCGCGGGATTTTCAAAGAGAGATACGGCGGACGATTTCAAATATATTCCGCCGAAATCCGCAAAGCCCGTTACGCTTCCCCCGAAGCCTGCCGCTCCTGCGGAAACTTTCAAGGTGGGCGACTGCGTGGAGCATAAGATATTCGGCAAAGGGCTCGTTGTCGGCGTCACAAGCCTCGGCGGCGATACGCTTTACGAAGTGGCGTTTGATAAGGTAGGCACGAAGAAGCTTATGGCGGCGTACGCGAAATTGAAAAAGGGTTAAGCCTAACACCCGATTTGTGCAAATAGCCACATAAAAGACACAAATAATATGCATTATATATAAAGGCAGGGAATACCCTGCCTTTTGCTTTGCTTGTGAAAATTTGATATACAATTTG
>JAZRTW010000046.1:0-1707 GCA_045652265.1 Eubacteriales bacterium
ACGGCATCATCCGAGACGCGAAGTCTTTTGCCTAAATCGGAAAGCTCGGCACTTCTCTTTATAAGCGATTTGACAAGCAAAGCAAGCTCCATAGGATCGGCGCCGTCCAAAATATCCCTGAATTTTGCCGCACGAAGCTTATCGTCGTATACCCAAAACTCCGTGACGCCGTTATATTCCTCAATAACGCTCTGCGCCGCTTCCTTCGAAATGGGGCATCTCATTCTGCACTCATTTTCTTCCCTTGCAACAGGTACGTAAATGCGCGCGTCGTCCGTATAAAGCAATTTGAGCACATAGTAGTCCTGCTTATCGCACGAACCGAACTTTTCTTTGCGTATATCTTCGATAACGCAAACTCCGTTATTTTTGTATACAACGTGATCGCCAGCTTTATACATAGAAAACCTCCATACTCAATTTCACCGAATGCCGATAAAATCGGCTTCCCGTAACGCTTTCAGCGTTTCTGTCAGCAGATTTATTATACCATAAAAAAACAAAAAATGTAATATGCATTTTAAACAAAAAGTCACTAATTTGACAAAAATACTTAACCGAAAAGCCCATTTTAGCGCATAAGAGGCGCGGTACAAGCATAGTATCTTGTGAGGTGATGACAGTTATGGGAAAGACAGACGACATAGTAAAGCTTCTGCCTGAAAGCATCAGGCTTTCTCTTTCAAGCTGTGACAGGAGCTTTTTCGACGGAATACGGGAGATACATTTACGGGTGGGTGCGCCTATGCTCGTATGCATCGGCACGGGTAATTATTTTATTTCATCAAACGGTAAGCCGTCCCGCTTCCCCGTCGGCACGGTTATTACGCGCGAACTTTTATGCGACTGCGTAAAGCGCCTTTGCGGCGGCTCGGTATACAGTTTCGAGGACACAGTGCGTAAGGGATATATACCCTTTGAAAACGGCTTTCGAATAGGCGTCGCGGGCGAGATATTCACATCTCGCGAGGGTAAAGAGACAGTCGGTAACATAAGCTCGATAAATATTCGCATACCGCACAACGTAAGAAACGTGTCAAACGAGCTTTTGCCGCTCTTTACCAAAGACAAAATTTACGGCGTTTTGGTATATTCTCCGCCCGGGTGCGGAAAAACGACGCTTCTTCGCGATCTTGCCGCAAAGCTTGCTTCGGGGGAAGCGCTTTCCCCTTTAAAAGTAGCGATAGCCGACGAGCGACGAGAGTTCGGAAAAGAGGGTGCGCTTGCGCTCTGTGACGTATACAGCGGATACAAAAAGGCAGAGGCTATAGAGTTTGCGACGAGGACTATGGCGCCGGAGGTGATAATATGCGACGAGATAGGCGGATTTTCGGAAGCCGAAGCGATACTTAACGTGCAAAGCACGGGCGTTCCGCTCGTCGCCTCCGCTCACGCAAAAGATAAAAAAGAGCTTTACTCGCGCCCCGCTATAAAGTTGCTTCTCGATGCAGGCGTTTTCGGCTACGTATATTCAATAACGGAAAAAAGGCTTGATAAGATAATATGAAATATATCGGCGCTCTTATTTTTGCCGTTTGCGCTTCCGTTGGCGGCTTTTATAAAAGCCGCGAGCTTAAACGCCGAGCGGAAAGCTCTAAAGAAATAGCGCTTCTTGCACGCGGTATCGCTTCCTATATAGAAAAATTAAAGCTCCCTCTATGCGAGATATACCGCCGTCTTTCGCCGTCAAACAAGCTTGCAAAAAGC
>JAZRTW010000047.1:0-11527 GCA_045652265.1 Eubacteriales bacterium
GACAGCGGTTATATGAGCTGTAAAAAGACGGTGGACGGCATAGTGACCGCAAGCCTTGAGTATATTCCCGTAGAAAACGGATACGTTTCACAGTACAGAAACTTTGAAACGGGCGAGATAGTGAGAATAGGCTTTGACGCAGAGCAGTTTGAACTTGCTATATTCGACGGAAGTGAATATACGGAGCTTGATAAGGTAGCAAAGGAAGCGTTTTTGGAAGGCTCGGTAGTAAGTATAGTGGAAAAAGACGGTAAGCTCGAAGCAAACGTAGAAGGCGAAACAATATTGGCATAAACTAACGGCGAAGCACGAAGCTTCGCCGTTTTTCTATTAATATTTAATTAAGCGGATAATCATTTGCACCGAAGAAAACGTGATAGAGCAAGTATATAGCATCGTCTGCGTTGATATTTCCGTCATCATTGAAATCACAGTCTTTATTCAGTGGATATTGTTCTTTGCCAAAGAAAACGCTGTATAAAAGGTATATTGCATCACTTGCGTTTAATCCCGCCACCCCGTCGATATCACCCTGAGCGTCGTCCAAGACCGTACGAAACAGGAAACAATATTTATACGTATCGATCAAATATTGTGTTGCGGTTTGCGCATTTGCAAGATATTCGCTTGCGAGCTTTGTAACGTTTCCGTCTAAATCGACAGCACTCCAGGCAATCGGATTTTGAAAGATTACACTCTTAAGCTCCGTGCAATTTTTAAACGCTTCCGCGCCGATATACGTAACGCTCTCGGGGAATGTCACGGATTGAAGATTTTTACAATATGAAAAAGCATTGTAGCCGATAGCTATAACGCTTTCGGGAATACTTACGGATTTAAGTTCTTCGCAAAAAGAAAAAGCAAAGTTTGCAACAGTTAAAGTGCCTTCCTTTATTTCACAAGAATCCGAAAGCGTGTCTTTCGCTTTTATTAAATGATTATTTATATAGAGAATGTCATTTTCCCAATTTTCTTCATTTTTATAATAATCCGTATTATAAAACGCATTTTCGCCGATATATTCGACGCTGTCGGGAATTATTATCTCTTTGATGTTTTTGCAACCGTAGAAGGAATATGCACCGATACGCTTGACGCTTTTCGGAACGGTTATGCTTTCAATATTTTCGCAGTAGAAAAAAGCATAGTCGTCGATAGAGGTGACGGCGTATCCGTCCAAAGAAGAGGGGATAAGCACGTTACCTTCGAGGTAAGCTGAAGCTTCGGTTATTATAGCTTCGTTATTTTGCACAGTATAAGTATACAAGCTATCCGATTCGGCATTTGCCGTAATGGGAGTTGCAATAAGAAAAACAGATAAAACGCCTGCCAATATTCTTTTTGTTTTCATTTTCATAACGATTTTACAAGTTGGTGGAACATTCAAATAAAAAATTTCTTTTTAAGCGACTCGCGCATTGGTTTACATATCGCGATTACTATAAGCATCATTCCTATAACGAACATTGCTATAAGCGGATACTGCGACCACGCGAGGAATTTTTGTATACCGAAGGTGTAATTCATAAAAAGCTCAACGCCGACGAGATACGCTCCAAAGCCGATGCACGCACCGCCGTAGACGTATAGCGCACCGCGTTTTACGTATTTACGTAAGGTTATGACGGGCTCCACTATCAAAAGGAGCATTGCCGCTGTAGGTAATGCAAAGGTGAAAAACCACGCACCTCCCGTGGCGTATTCGATATACCACAGAAATGCCGCTATCGCCGCAAAATCGCAGGGTACGAATATTACGGGATTCGGGAAGGTAAACCAAGCGGGCAAGACGGCTATGATATAGGCAAGTAAAAGCGAAGTGACCGAGTACCCCGACCAAGTTATACCTTGCGTGATACTTATATCACAAATAAGCGTCAGCGCGGCGGCAAGTAAAAATACCGTCGTGACGATAAACAACGCGCCGAATTTGCTTACGGTTTCTTGCTTTTTTACGTATTCGGGATAAAGCCTTTCCTTTTGCGGAATTTCTATAAAGGGATTATACACGGGCGTGGAGCAGAGAGGGCAACTTGTTTCGCCGTCATCAAGCTTTGCGCCGCATTTAATACAATACATATAAGCACTCCTTTCCCTTTAGTTTCGTTTGTTGCTTTCGATTTCGGCTTCTATACCGACGTTTTTTAATGCCTCGTGGAAGGCTCTTTCGAGATTCGGTTCTTTTATCGTGCGCGTGAAATTGATATATACCGTATCGCCGACGCACAATATTCCGCAGCCGTGCGGAGTTGCGGCTTGCTTTCCGAGTATAAAGTCGCCTCTTTCGATTTTCTCCATAAGCTCTTTCGGAAGCTCCAATTTGCCGAGATTTGACATACATATACAGGATTTGTTTTCGCCGAAGAGGTAGAAGACGATACGCATTGCGATATTTTTGATAAACAAGGGCATTATCTTTAAAATGAAGCTTTGCTCCGAGCGCACGTTTGACGTAAATTTTGCACTCATACGCTTTGGCGTGAGGTCGACTGCCATCTGGTGACTTACCGTCTGGCATATTTCCTCGAAGCTGTAGTCGCCCATCTTGGGATTTATCTCGGGCGTTATGAAAAGTGCAAAATTACGCAAGGTATTGCTCGGAAAGAGATTTCGGAGGTTTACGGGTACAAGCACTTTTATCGGCTTGTACTTCTTTTTATTAGCAACAGCCTCCTTTTGAAGCTTTGTAAACGCCTGCATCATAAGCGCGCACATAACTACCGTTATGCTTACGCCCTGCTTTTTCGCTACTGCTTTCACACTCGCAAGCGGCGCCTTAAAGCAGGTAAGATTAATATATCCGTCGGGCTCTTTCGTGCCTTTGTTGTGGAAGGGTGTTGCTTCTTGCCTTCCCACGCTTACGTCGCCCGCATACTTTAAGAAGCTGTCCTCGGTTTCGCTTTCAAGTGGTTTTTCGCGTCTGGAAAGGACGCCGTTTTCGCAGGGTATCTTTACCCCGTATTTTTGCTCCGTATATTCTGCGGCAAGGCTCTTTAGGAATATAAGACCGCCCGTGCCGTCGGTAAGCGCGTGGAAAAACTCCACGGCAAGTCTGTTTTTATACGCTATTACGCGGAAAGCGCATTCGGAAACGTCACGGCTTGTCATTTTTGCGGTAGGATAGCAACTTTCTTTGGATATCTTCGGCGCACCGGGAAGACGCTCCAAATAGTACCAGAAAAGGCCTCTGCCGAGCTTTACGGCTATGGAAGGAAAACGCTTTACCGTTACATCCAAAGCGGAGGAAAGCACCTTTTCGTCGATATTATCGCAAAACGTAAAGGAGAGCCTGAAGAGGTTAGTCCAATCGCGGCGTTTTGACGCGGGATATATCTTCGCGGCATTGTCAAGACGGAGCCAGTCCGCACCGCTATTTTCGTTTCGCTTCAAAAACCGCGCAAAAAACGCTTTTATCTGTTCATAATCGTCTGCGTATTCTTTAAGGCGGTAAAGCACGTATGCGTGCCACATATCCTTTGCAATATGATGGCTTACGTCGCAACCCGACTTGCGAAGCTTGCTTGCAAGAGTGAGCGCATCGTCGAGCATTATTTCGCCGCCGCCCGAAAAGATGAGCGATGGAGGCATACCTGTAAGGTCAGCGTAAACCGGTGACACGAGCGGGTCTTTTTTGTCGTTCGTATATGCATCTGCAAAAAAGTTAAGACGCTCCTTCGTTAAGGTCGGGTCGTTTTTCAAGTTATATTCGTAGGACTTGCCCGTTTGGGTAAGGTCTACCCACGGGGATATCGCAAGAAGAGATGCGGGGAGAGCCTTTTTCTTTTCTTTAAGTTTAAGACAGAGTGAATAAATCAGTCCCGCACCGGCGCTTTCGCCCGCAAGTATTATCTTATTTGGCTCATAGCCGGAAAGAAGCAGATATTCGTACGCTTCTTCGCAGTCGTCAAGCCCTGCGGGAAACTTATATTCGGGCGCAAGTCTGTAAGCGGGGGCAAAGACTTTTACTCCGCATACGGATGCTATCACACTGGCAAAGCCCTTTGCGTATTCAAGACCGCCGCAGGTATATCCGCCACCGTGCAGATACAGTACCACGCCGTCAAATTTTTCGGCGTCGGGCGATATGAGGGCTGCTTTAAACGTGGGGAAGGAAAGTTCCCTTTCCGTACATTTTTTGCGCTCGGTATAGGCAAGCAACTTGCCCAAAAGGTCTTGCTCGCGGCGCAGCTTGTTAAGAGGGAGAGACTCCGTGCGGTCTAAAGTTTTCTCAAGTCTTTTGCGTATAAATTTTTCGGAAAACGCCATACGTATCCCTCCTTTTGAACCATTTATTTTCCTATATATATTATATAGCATCACACTTTCGTTGTCAACACAAACAGATCGCGTACAAAACAAAAATCGGGCGGGCCTCGTTATGAGGTCCGCCCAAATTTTTTATTTAGGTTTTATCGCCGCAACTTACGCGTTCTTCTCTTTCTTCTTTTTAGCGATGAGGAAGATTACGAGTGCAACGATTGCGAGTGCCATCACGCCGATTGCTATGTAAGCAATGATTGCGGGATTGAAGGGCTGGGGAAGCTCAAGGTGAGAATTCGTTACGAAGTAATCACCAATTACGCTGTCAGCAAACTCAATTCTCGTGATGATCTCGTCTGCAATGTAGACTGTGAGATCTTTCTGTGCGATCTCTGTTACCGTACCGTCTGCATTTACTCTGTAAACGTAAACGTTATCGGCAGCAGCATATTCTCTTTCGCTTACGTCGAAGTTGAGGAGAACGGGGAAGCCGATGTTGAAGGTCTCGCCGACCGTGAACATCATAGCCTTAACCTTCTCTGCGTTATCAACGCCGTTCTTTGAAAGCAATTCGTTGAACGCCTTAACACCTGCTTCGGTCATTTCGCCGGATTTGAGACCTTCGAGCAATTCTTTAGCCTTTGTGAGCGTTTCCTTGAGTGTTGCTTCGTCCATTGCGTTGAGAGCTTCGATATCTGCTGATGTCATAGCATTAACAGAAAGGATCTCCTTGAGCTGTTCGATCTCTGTCTTTCTGATCTCGAACTTAATCTCATCTGCAGTTGCGATCCATGCATCGTATACGCCCATCTGGTCTGCAATCATAGCAGTGAGGAAGTTCGTTCCGTCTGCATTTTGAACGTTATCGACGTATCCGGGGTAGGCAAGCGGGATAAGTTTCGTATCTTCCGTGCCTTCGAGGCAGAGAACGGGGATAGCCGTTTCCTTGAGGTCTTCGTAGCCTTCCATATCAAAGAGTTGCTTGATAGTCTTATCTTCGCTACGGAGTTCGAAGATGCCTATTGTGCTACCGTCTTGAATATAGATGTCTGCGCTGAATTCCATCGTATAATTGTTGTACTTAACAACTTCAAACGTTACGGGATCAACGTAGCGTACTGCAGCTTTAAGTGCGTTGAACTGAGTAGCAGATGAACCCATACCAACGATGTATACGGGCTCGGAGAACGTAAGCTCAAGCTCGTAGGGAGAGATTGCTTCGATCTGGTCAACGAAGATACCTTCAAGATCCGGAACCTCAATGGGTTTCGCTCTTTCTATGTTGTCGATCCTGATGTAAAGTCCGTCGTATACGCCGCTCTTTTCAGCTCTTGCGGGAGTACACTTAAGTTTCTTCGTTCCGTCGAGAGACTGGAGGTTATCAATGTATCCAGGCTCACTTCCGGCAGCAGTGTTGGGAAGACCTTCAAGACAGAAGTAGAGCTGATAGCCGCTCTTTTCGTATCCCTTGAAGGTGAGTATCTCGTAAAGCGTTTTCGTAAACGAACTGCTCAATGTCCAAACGACTCTTTCCGTGCCGTCGAATGCTGCGGTACCGTGGAACTGAAGGTACGGATCCTTCAAAGACTTATCCTGCTGTACCTTCATGTCTTTGTCGGTATAACGGATAGCCGAGAAGAAGTTGCTCTTACGCAAAACAGGCTCGGAGAAGATGAGCTCGATCTGCGAGGGGTTAATAACTTTAGCACTTACAAGTGTAAAGTTGGGACGGTTCTTGATGGGTACCTCGCCGGGCTTGGGACCACGGATTTTGAGGTTTTCAAATCCCGTGAGCTCAACGTAAAGTCCGTCGTAGATTCCGTCGGGATTGGGCTTATTTGCGCCAAGGAGCTTACCGCTCTTGGTGCCCTTGATGTTATCAATGTAGCCAACTTTGTAAGAAGGAATTGCGCTGTTTGTGTAACCCTCAAAGCAGAACGTTAAGTAGTAGCCGCTGTTCTCATATCCCTTCATATTGATGACGTCGACCATGGTAATGTCTTCTTTGGTCCACTGGAACGTCATGGTGTTTCCTTCAATTACGGGTGTACCGAAATCCCACTGGAGATATTTTCCGTTGTCAGTTCTCAAACCGAGAGTTCTGTTGACGTAGCGGATACCTCTGAAGTAGAAGCCTACGGTTTCAACGGATTCTGAGAAGGTGAACTTGATCTGAGTTGAGTTAATTATCTTAGCGCTGAGTACTTTAATGCTGTTATCGGGAACAACGAGAATATCGGGATCGAGAGGAATCTTGGGAATCTCGGGAGCGGGAAGAGGAGTTTCTTCCGTAAATTCAATGGTTGCGTTCTCCTGATTCTCAATCTCAAGGTATACGCCGTCGTAAACCTTATCGGAAGCTTGAGCTGTAACCTTGTTTGCAACGAGCATTCCTCTGCCGTCGTAAGTCTGGACGTTATCGATGTAGCCCTTTATAGGCTCGACGATATAAGATGAGGGGAGACCTTCAAGGCAGATAGCCACTCTGTATCCCATATCTTCATATCCCTTGAATGCGAGGATCTCTTCCATCGTAAGCGTATTCGTATCGCTGAGTGTAAGAATAGCTTTTCTGGAGTTGTTGAATTTGATTCCCATATCAAACTGGAGGGGAGTAGATCCGTCGTAACGGAGGCTGTTGTTTTCGTTAACGTAACGGATTCCGCGGAATACGTTACCTACGAGAGAAACGGGCTCGGAGAAGGTGATTTCGATTTCCTTCTCGTTGAGAACCGTTGCAGAGAGCGCTTCTACGTCGTAGAAGGGCTTCTTTACGTAGTCTTCGGGCTTGGAAACCGCGCCGTCTTCGACCTCAACGTAGTAGCCGTCGTATAAGCCCTTGCCGTCAGCGCTGGGCTTGTTGGAAGCAAGAAGCTTCGTTCCGTCAAGGCTTGTGATGTTATCGATGTAGCCGTGAACGGGAGCGGAGATTGCCTCTGAAGGAAGACCTTCGATACAGAAGTATACGAAGTAGTTCTTCTTCTCGTAGCCTCTGCGGTTAAGTATGTCGTAAAGGCATCTGTTATCGGAAGGAACGAACGTAAATATTGCTTTGTTCGTGCCGTCAAAGGTGAAGGAACTGCTGTAGAATTGAAGGTTAGGATCTTCAAGTGAAAGATCTTGTGCGATCTTGAGAGCGCTGTTTGTGTAACGGATACCTGCCCAAACGCCGCTAAGCTTCGTAACGGGCTCGGAGAAAGTAACCTCGATCTGCGTTTCGTTTATGACCTTTGCGGATTCGATCGTGATACCGTTTTCCGTGGGAGTCATATCGACCGTGGGATCTTCGGTGTTCTCACCGGGCTCGGGGGGACGGGACTTTTCAATATCCGTAATGGGAGCGTAGTGACCGTCGAATATTACGCCACTGTCAGCAGGCTTGTTAGCTGCGAGCGACTTCGTGGGATCTGCTACCGATACGATGTTGTCAACGTATCCGTAAAGCGGTTCTGCAATCGAAGAGCTTGCAAGTCCTTCAAGGCACAAGGAAACGAAATAGCCACTGTCTTCATAACCCTTCATTGTAAGTATGTCGTAAAGGCTCTTACCACTGTTTGCATCGGGATCGTACGTGAACGTTGCCTTATTGCCGTTTATCATAAAGGAAGAAGCTGTGTACTGAAGTGCTACACCGTTAGCATACTTAAGCTTATGCTGATTGTCAGTGTAACGAATACCTTTGAACACGTTACCTACGAGCTTAACTTCTTCGGAGAAGGTGATTTCGAGTTCGAATTGGTTAAGCGCCTTAACCGACTCGATATAGAGGCTTCCCTCGGGAACCGAGTAGTCAGGAGGCAAAGTAGGATCTACGGGAGCGGGCTCTGCGTTTTGTATATCGTCGATGGGAGCGAAGCTGATGTCGGCGATAGCATTCTCTGCAGATACGTTTGCGAAAAGAAGCTTTGTAGCATCTTCTGCAGATACGATGTTATCAACGAAGCCTGCTTGGTGCTCGTGACCATCACCAAGAGTAATGCCTTCGAATGCAAACGCAGCGAAATAGCCCTTATCTTCGCGGCCTCTTATTTTGAGCACGTCGTAAAGAGACTTTCTTTCGTTGTTCTGATTTGCGGTGTCATACGTGAACGTTGCTTTGTTACCGTCGAATACGATAGTTCCTTCAAACTGAAGAGCCTTATCGCCTTCTACCATAGTATTAAAGTCAGCGTCTATATAACGTATGGTTGCTTTAGGAGCAACTTCTACGGTTACAGCTTCGGAGAAGGTGATCTCGATCTGTGTCTCGTTTATAGCCTTTGCAGACTCGATATGGAGGCTTCCCTCGGGAACTGTATAATCGGGCAAGCGGATCTCTTCGGGCTTAGCAACTTCGATATCCTCAACGGGAGCGTAGCACTTATCGTATACGCCGTCAGGACTCGTCTTGTTTGCGCCGAGGAACTTGGCCGGATTGTTTGCCGCTGCGAAGTTGTCAACGTAGCCGACGTTCTTATTTGCGCCTGCGGTATCCATTCCTTCAAAGCCGCATACAACGTAGTATCCCTTATCCTCGTAACCCTTCATTGTAAGTACGTCGTAAAGAGTTTTTCCGTCTGCACCGGGAGTGTAAGTGAGGACAACCTTTGTGGGATCAGCCAAAGCAGTGACGTCGGTGAACCATTGGAGGTGAGTGCTGCCGTCCTTTACTAAGTTAAGGTCAAGATCCGTGTAACGAATACCTCTCCATATATTACCCGTTCTCTTTACGGGCTCGGAGAAGGTGATCTCGATCTGCGTTTCGCTTATAACCTTTGCTGATACGATCTTAACACCGTCATCGGGAACGTTGTCGAAGTCGGGTGTAGGAGCGGGTGCGATAGTCTCGCCGTCGCTGATAGCGATGTAATACTTCTCGTATATTGCATCGTCTGCATCAACTACCGCGGAGAGCATCTTTGTGCCGTCTGCAGAGGTGATGTTGTCGATGTAGCCTGCTGCGTTCTCGTAGCCTTCTTCTTCAATAGGAAGACCTTCGATGCAGAAGTATACGGAGTACACGCTCGTTTCGTAGCCGGCTCTTGCGAGAACCTCGTAGAGCGTCTTGCCGCCGTTTTGCGCGGGATCGTATGTGAATACGCCCTTTTCCGTTCCGTCAAGTGCGAGGCTTCCGCTGAACTTGAGGTTGTTTTGGAGTTCGAGCTTGTTGTTCGTGTAAACGATAGAAGCAGAGAAATCTGCTTTCTTTGCAACAGCTTCGGAGAATACCACTTCGATCTTGGTTTCGCTTATAACCTTTGCGGAAACGATGGAAACACCGTCGTTCTTTATGGGTTTGAGGCTTACTGCGGGAACGGGGTTAACGTCTACTTTAGCTTCGGAGGGCTTGGGAAGCGCGGTGTCTGCCGTGAAAGCAACACTTGCGTTTTCTGCGCCCGTCAAAGCGATACTGAAGAAGTCTTTTACGCCGTTAGCATCTGCCGTAGTTGCAGCGAGATTCTTATTATTGTATACCATGGAGATCTCTTCGATCTCGCCGGGGATACGTGTCTCGAATGCGCCTTCATTGGGAAGACCTTCGATGCAGAACATAAGTGCATAGCCTGCTTCTTCATAGCCTGCCATACCTACGATGTCAGCCATCGACTTGGTAACGCTTTCGGAAAGCTTTGCGATGAACTTGTTTGAACCGTTGCTTCTGAGGTCTACGGCGTACTGGAGAGCCGTTTCGCCGTCTTTTGCAACAGCGCCGTTTGCATCAACGTAGCTGATAGATGCGAACACGTCGTAGTTTACGCTTGCTTCCGCAGACAAAGTGAGCTCAATTTCTTTTTCGTTGAGAACTTTAGCGGACTCAATGTAAAGATCGTTTAAGGAAGTGTCGGTCAAGATGTCCTTAGCAACGAACTCTGCATCGTAAGTTGCATCTGTATTTGTCATCTTAACAACGTTACCCTCTTGCTTCCAAGTCTTGAGACCTTCGTAAGCAGTTGCGCCGTGGTTCAAGAATGCAAGAATCTTACGGGTATCAGCTTTTCCTACGGAAAGCACGTCGCTACCAAAGGTTGTGGAAGGAGTGAGAACTTCGCCTGTAGCCGTTGACGGTGCGAAGCAGTAGTGAATCATCGCCTTGTCAACGGGGGAATTAGCACCGCCGTTATTCATAGTACCGATGATCTCTTTGCCGTTTACGATCTCGCCTGCGTTGTAGAGGTTATGTATTAAAACGTCCTCATATGCAGAGTAGTAAACGTCGATTCGTCCGATAATACCGCCGGCACAAATGGTTGTAGTATTATTGGAAACAACCCTACCGTAGTTTGCGTTGTTATAAACGAATACGTCTCTAGGAGCGCCGTTTGCGCCGTATGAGCTTGCATCTGTAGGCTCAAGCAAGCCTATGATACCGCCTGCTGCGTAAGTTACGCCGCGTACAAGCTTAACGGTACCGTAGTTTTCGCAGTTTTTAACCGTACCGCCCTTGTTTTGACCGATAACACCGCCTACGCTTAAAGTACCGGTATCGCTCGTTGCCTGTGCAAACACTGCACCGTCAAAGGTGATACCGTCTGCAACGGGGCTGTGTGTCGCCGTTTTACCACTCGTGGAGGTATACATAACGGCAATAGCTCCGGCGCCCGCGCCGCCTGTTTGGATGGGCTTTCCTATAACGTAGGAATTTTTGAAGCTTACGTCGTAAACTTCGCCGTATAATGACGATGTAAGCGTAGCGGGCTGCGTTACATATTCCGTCACAACGAGTGAGTTTTCGAAGTTGAGGTTCTTAACAGATTCACCTACTTGAATGGTATTTACGAAGGCACCGCCCGAAGCGTAGACGCCTTTGATGTAAAGACCTTTGATAGTATGACCGTTACCATCGATATCGGCTCCGTTAAGGTTTGTCAAAGGAGTCCAGTTGTTAAGCCCGTCGAGAGAGCCTTCAAGGACTGAGCCGGGATTGGATCCGGCCGCTTCGCCTGTGCGAACCTTTGCTATTGTGCCGTTTGCATCACTTACCGTGATTACGGCGTTCGTTGCATCGTACGTAAAGGTAACACCTTCGTTAAGTACGATGTCGCTTCCAAGCGTGATCTGTGCGTTTTCCGTTTTAAGAGCTTCAATAAGCTCTTCGGCGGAATTTACAACGACACCGGAGGGATCCTCGGCGTTCGCGGTAAACACGCAAACCGACGCAAGAAGCGAAAGTGCCATTAATAAAGCAACAATTCTTTTCTTCATGAGTTTAATCCTTTCTTGATAGTTTGCTTTATATATATTTATATACAAAAATATTATATCAAAATTTCATTATATGTCAACGGTT
>JAZRTW010000048.1:0-1927 GCA_045652265.1 Eubacteriales bacterium
CCTCAACGAGGTCATAGCGAACAGAGCAAATGAGATTTTCGGCGAGAAAATTATCCACCCTAACGATGACGTGAATATGTCGCAGTCGTCAAACGATACGTTTCCCACCGCAATGCATATTGCCGCTGTTTGTGCGCTTGAGGACAATGTCATTCCCTCATTAAAGCTTCTTACAGATGAATTTCGACGTCTTGAGAATGAAAATGAGGGCGTAATAAAGTGCGGCAGAACGCATCTTCAGGACGCAACTCCGATAAGCTTCTCTCAATAGATATCTGGCTGGCGCTCCTCTCTTGAGCGCGACCTTGAATTTATCGAAACGGCAACAAGACCTCTCTTAAACCTTGCGCTCGGCGGCACGGCAGTAGGCACAGGGCTCAATGCGCCCAAAGGCTTCGACACCCTTGTCGCAGAAAAGATATCGGCTCTTACGGATAAGAACTTTAAGACCGATGCAAATAAATTCCATGCGCTTACCTCAAAGGACGAGCTCGTTTTCGCCCATGGCGCACTTAAAGCACTCGCTTGCGACCTGATGAAGATAGCAAATGACGTACGTTGGCTGGCTTCAGGTCCGAGAACGGGTCTTGGCGAGATATTCATTCCCGAGAACGAGCCGGGGTCATCGATAATGCCGGGTAAGGTCAATCCAACGCAGTGCGAGGCTTTGACTATGGTATCCGTTCAGGTGATAGCGAATGACACCGCTGTTTCGATGGCGGCTTCACAGGGTAATTTCGAGCTTAACGTATATATGCCCGTATGTATCTACAATTTTCTGCAATCGGCGCGTCTGCTTTCGGAAGCTATGGAATCATTCCTCAAAAACTGCGTTTGCGGAATACGTGCGAACAAGGAAAAGATGGACGCAAATCTTCGCGATTCGCTCATACTCGTAACCGCGCTTAACCCCTACATTGGATATGAAAACGCGGCAAAGACTGCAAAGCTTGCGTATGCGGAAAACATTTCTCTGCGAGAGGCTTGCGTAAAGCTCGGATTTTTGACCGAAGAAAGATTCGACGAGGTCTTTCACCCCGAAAAAATGATATAACAAACCGAAAGGAAAAACAAAAATGGCAAAGCTTTTTAAATGGGAAATAAACGAGCCCGCTGTGGAAGAAGGCGGCGATGACGTGCTTCACACGGTCACGCTCAAATGCTCAAATCTCACAGGCAAGGCGATAGTTACGATAGACGGCACGGAATTTGATATAAGCGTCCGTCCTCTCTCGCTCAAAGGAACGAGCCAGATGTTCAGGCTTGGCGAAATGCCCGCGCTCCTTGAGTTTTCAAAAAAGGGCGCGCCCGCGATCGTCCTCGACGGCGAACGTTTATTAGGTAAATAACATAAAAATCGAGAGTGAAAATTCACTCTCGGTTTTTATATTCACTTATTAAATTTCCTATCAAAGTGTCTTTCACAGTAGGATTTTCGTCTGAAAAGTCATACAAAACTATCATTTGGAAACAGTTGCGTTCTTTCGGATCGTCCAAAAAGGTTATACTTGAACAACACATAGCGATATTACTCAAATAATATAAAGCTTTGTCTACCATTTGAAGATCTTGATCTTTAATTGTTATCGCAACGCAATCCTCACCCTCCAATACGGAAATAACCAATTCTCCCGATATAAGAATAGACATTCTCAAGCATAGCTCCATAAGCTTTTCCACATCGTCTACCGCCTTTTCGGAATGAGAATAAATATATTTATTTTTCTTGACCGCCTCAAACATTTCTTTTGAATATTTGTCTTTAAGCTTATCAAAGGATAAAAACAAAGTCCAATCAAAATATTTTTTATAAATTATCTCATCTGTATTCCGTATTTTCATTTTCTTCTTCCGTTTCATTTTAACCTCCTAAAAACAAAAAGTGCGGCAACCGAAGTCACCGCACGAAAAACGCAAACTCCGATTG
>JAZRTW010000049.1:0-5227 GCA_045652265.1 Eubacteriales bacterium
CCTTCTTTGCACGCTTTGCGATAAGAGCTTTACGTCAAAAGAAATGTACGGGGCGTTCGATAGGCTTAACAAAAGCACAGGCGCTTCCGCAGAAGCGGAATTTCATAACGATTTCGAAGAAGTATTCGCATGTCTAGGCGCAGACCTTGAAGCCGTAAAGAAAGAGCTTTCCGATGCGAAAGTCGCTATGCTTTCGGGCTCGGGCGGCGGCGTTTTCGCTCTTTACGAAAGCCTTGATGAAGCAGAAAAAGCAAAAGAAAGGCTTGGCGCTTTGTCAAGATGGGCACAGGTATATGATATTGGATAAAAAATACTATTTTTTCGACCTTGACGGCACTTTGACGGAAAGCGGCGAAGGAATACTCAATTCCGCAAAATACGCGCTCGGCGTTATGGGATACCCGATACCGCCCGAAGAGACCTTACGTAAATTTATCGGCCCGCCCTTAAAGGACGTTTTTATGAGCCAATATAAAATGGACGAAAAGACCGCAAATGAAGCGGTGGTTGCATACAGACGCTATTTTACCGAAAAAGGCATATTCGAAAACCGCCTTTACGACGGCATCAAGGAGCTTCTCGAAAAGATGTCTCAAGCGGGCAAAAAGATAATTCTCTGCACCTCGAAGCCCGAAAAGTATTCTCTGCAAATACTTGAACGCTTCGGAATAAAGGACTGCTTTCACTTTATCGCGGGCGCGGTAATGGACGGAGTTCGCTCAAGGAAGCCCGAGATAATCGGACATATTTTCGATACGCTCCGCCTTCCCAAAGAGGAGTGCGTTATGATAGGCGACACCGAGTACGACGTGCTCGGCGCAAAGGAGTTTTCCATAACGAGCGTGGGCGTTTTATATGGCTACGGCACACGTGAGTCGCTTGAAAAGGCGGGCGCGGACTACCTTGTTGAAAACACACACGAGCTTTCTAAGCTGATATTTGATTAAAACGCGAACTTTTGGCAATAATTCCTTGCGAAAGGAGATAATTGCCAATGAAAAAAACCGTACTTATCTTTTGTATTTGCATACTTTGCTCGGCTTGTTTTAAGCCGCTTCACACAAAGGCATCGCCGCCCGAATACGAAAGCGTCGTGCGCTTTCACATAAGGGCAAACTCAAACGAAGACGCCGACCAAGATATTAAGCTTCTTGTGCGCGACGAGATCGTGGAATTTGCAAAGACCGTAACGGAAGGCTGTGCCGATTCGAAAGAAGCCGCATCGAAGCTCGAAGAAAACTTCGGCGCGATGGAAGCTATAGCAGACCGAATTCTGCTTGAAAACGGCTTTAAATATACGTCGAAGGCGTATCTTGTAAAAGAGCGATTCCCCGAAAAATCTTACGGCGGCGTAAACTTCCCCGAGGGTATCTACACGGCGGTAAGGCTTGAGCTCGGGAACGCCGAAGGCGATAATTTCTGGTGCGTTTTGTTTCCGCCGATATGCCTTGCCGATTCCTGTACGGAAGACGTTTTAAAAGATTACGGAATAGACGAATTTGAAGAACAAAATAAAAGATACGTTATAAAATTTAAGCTGTGGGAGAGCATAAAAAAGCTCTTTTCACGTTAGGAGTGAAAAAGATTGGCGACTCTGTCTTACAGAGATATAAGTAAAAAAATAAAGTCGGGCGACGAGCTCGGCGGCGTCTTTATCCTCTTCGGCGAAGAGGACTATACGAAGGCGGACGTTGTATCCAAATTTCGAAAAGCCGCTTCGGAAAGCGGTTTTGCGGAATTTAATCTCGTAAGATTCTCGCCGAGCAAATTAAATCTTGACGATCTTCGCCAATCCGTCGAAACTCCCCCTATGATGAGTGCGCTCAAGCTCATCGAAATAGACGGCGGAGAGCTCTTTTCATCAAAGCCCAAGGACTTGGAGGAATACGCAAAGCTCCTTGAATTTTCGGGCGGCGATACCGCCGTGGTTTTTCACTTAAATTCAAAGGACAAAACGGAGAAAGAAATAACGTCCTCCGCCTTATATAAGCTTTTGGTGAAAGAAAAATATCCTCCCGTTTTGGTCAACTGCCAAAAGGCGTCCCCCTCGGAAATACACAACTGGCTTTATCACAGAATGGCGGCACTTAACGTGAGTGCGTCCGCCGAAACGACTGCGGCTTTGGCGAGAAAATGCTCGTATTCGATGTTTTTACTCGTTGGAGAGGTCACAAAACTCGCTTCTTACGCAAACGCAAAAGGACGTAGCGAGATACTTTTGGAAGATCTCGACAAGGTGGTAAGCGAAAACATAGAGGTTGGCGCGTTTGACCTCACTAACGCCATAAGCGACAGGCGCATATCCGACGCCCTCTCAATATACGCAAAGATGAAGCGGCAAAATACACCGCCGCAAATGATACTCGGCTCACTCGTTTCGAACTTTTCCACCTTATATAAAATGAAGCTTGCAAAGGACGGAGGTATGCCTTACGCCTCCGCCGCAAAGCTCTTCGGCATTAACGAATACCGCGCAAAGCTTTTATACGCGAGCCTTTCACGATGCGACGAAAAATATCTAAAAAGGGCGCTTACGCTATTCTCCGAAGCCGACGCCAAGTCGAAATCCTTAAACACCGACGGCTACACGCAAGTCGAGCTTCTTATAGCTTCCTTGGGGTGAGCTTATGCTTCACATAAAACAAACGGTCATCGTCGAAGGCAAGTACGATAAGGCAAGACTTGCAAACATAATCGACGCGCAAATAATAACCACGGGCGGCTTCGATATATATAAGGATAAAGAAAAACGAAAGCTTCTTATTAAGCTTGCAAAGAAAAACGGCATAATTCTTTTGACCGACAGCGACAGAGCGGGATTTAAGATTCGCGGACACATAACGGGCTTTTTGCCAACGGAAAATGTGATACATCTCTATATTCCCCAACATAAAGGGAAAGAGGCAAGAAAAGAAGAATTTTCAAAAGACGGCTATCTCGGCGTCGAGGGCATCGAAAACGAAATATTGGAAAAGCTCTTTTTGCCGTTTGCAAGTGGCGAAGAAAAAAAGCCTTCCAAAATAACGAAAAGCGAGATGTACGAGCTTGGACTGTTTGGCAGAAAAGACTCCTCGCGCTTTCGCGACGAGCTTTGTGCGCACCTTGAGCTTCCCCTTAAAATGTCGTCAAACGCACTTATGCGCGCACTTGATATGATGTTTACAAAAGACGAGATATACGAGGCGATAAATAAGATAAACAAAGACCGACCTTGAAGCCAAGGTCGGTTATGTTTGTTATTCACTTATCGGATAAGTGTCTTTTCCGAAGAATACGTGGTAAAGCAAATATATAGCGTCGTTTGCGTCAGTTTTTTCATTTACGTCAAAATCGCAGTCAACGTCTACGGGATAGTTTTCACCGCCGAAGAAGCAGGAGTAAAGCAAATATATCGCGTCGTCCGCATCGGTCTTTCCGTTTCCGTTTAAGTCGCCGACCAAACTAACGCTCACGGGCGGCTTTGCGCTGTCCCCGGGCGAAAACATAGGTGGAAGTGCGGACGAAGAATCTTCTTCGGACGGCTCTTCGACGCTTGGCGGCGCAATTTCATATATCTCAAATCTTCCGCAAAGAGTGCAGGTATACGTGAGCTTGCCGTTTGAATATTCGCCGTTTCCGAAATAACAGTAATGCGCCTCATCACAAACGGAGAAGCAGTCCGAACGATAACTTTCGGTGTAACTTGCGACGTCAGTTGCAGTATACTCCAAGAAGTAAACTCCATTTTTAAGCGAACCAAACTTCGTGTTAAGGTCAAGCTCCGAACCCGAGAGAGTGAAATTTCTTCTTGCGGGAGATACCGTATATTCAAAAACCGTTTTTTCGGTCTTGGCGTCAAGTATCCTTACGCTTACCGTATCAATGAGCTTTCCCGAGCATATTCTTCCGTTTAAAGAAAAGCTGCGGCCTTTAAGATGCACGGTCGGACAGCCTATTTCGAAAAAATTGATGTCCGACTCTTCAGCTATCGCCGCACAGCTTGTACCCGCGGCCACCGTATCGTAATTATTCGCTCTCGTAATGCTTATACCGCGATTGGAGATCGCACTGCCGCCGTAACGCGCGGTATACGGTATCTTATGTAACGCAACCATATTGCTGTCGAGGTAGTTGCTGTCGAGCACCGTGACGCCCTCTTCGTCGCAGGAAACGAATATGACGGAGTGGCCGCCGTTACCCGAGCCTTTGATACGTATAGCGTCACCCGGACGCGCATGCGTTGCGAGAGTTTCTAAATTGAACTTCACGTTTTTATTTTGCGTGTAAGATGCGACAAGTGAAACGTTATTTCCCACCGTACCGCTGTTTGAGGGGGAGAAAATATACCATTGGGCAAATACGCTGAAAGAAAAACAGCTCCATCCTGCTGGCGCAACGACGGAAGTATGGGAAAAATACTGATACGCCATCTGCTTTTTCTGTACGGAATATCCGAACATATCGACAAACCAATCACAGCTCGTTACATTCAGATTGTAGCAGTAATTGCAAGAGTTGTTATGGCAGGGCTTTTGCGTGGTGGTGAAATATTTTCCGTCAAGCACCGAGGCAAGCTCGTATATCTTTTCAAGCGCTCTTTCTTCTGCTATTTTTTCGGGGGTTTTGTCGTTTGCGAAAACCGTAAACGAACCGAAAATCATCAAAAAAGCAAGTATAAAAACCGTAAACCGTTTCGTAAAAAACTACCTCCTTTGAAAACAATACCCAAATATTTTATCACAAATTAAAGTAAAATGCAACAATTTGTCAAAATTTGCTAAATATAGTAGTAAAATATTGTCAAAAAAGGCGAAAAACACAATATATGTAGGAGGAAAAAGAAAAAATCCAAGCCCGAAGGCTTGGATTTGGGTGCAGAGAATAAAGATAAATCCGAACCCCACCGTCGTGTGATAAGGTTCGGATTCTCTCTGTCGCCACCCGATAATTGGGAGCGGCAACTTACCGCTGGTGCAGTGAATAAAGACAAATCCGAACCCCACCATCGCGTGATAAGGTTCGGATTATTGCTGTCGCCACCCGATAATTGGGGGCGGCAACTTGCCGCTGGTGCGGGTAACAAGACTTGAACTTGCATGGTCTTGCGACCACTAGAACCTGAATCTAGCGCGTCTGCCAATTCCGCCATACCCGCATATTTGGCAATTTACACCGCATATTTAGTTGAAAAAACCTCGTTCGGAAGAACGAAGTTTTTTGGAGCTGTTAACCGGATTCGAACCGGTGA
>JAZRTW010000050.1:0-8561 GCA_045652265.1 Eubacteriales bacterium
GCGCAGACTGTCGTCGCCTTGCCTTTTGCAAGCACGGTATTTATAAGCGCGAGCGCTTCAGGCGTGTCGCTTTTTGCAAACGCTCTGCAAAGACGGTGGAAGCTGTCCTTATCGGGTACGCCCAAAAGCGCGCAAGCGTCCTCGTAGTCGAGCGTCTTGCCTTGCCCCGCGCAAAGTTCGAGAAGACTTAAAGCGTCTCTCATAGCGCCCTCGGCAAGCCTTGCTATAAGCGCGGCGGCGCCGTCGGTTATGGAGATATTCTCCTTCTCGGCGATAAATTTAAGCCTTGCGCTTATATCGTCTATGGATATTCTGCCGAAGTCAAATCGCTGGCATCTTGACAAAATGGTTGCGGGTATCTTGTGAGTTTCCGTCGTGCACAAAATAAATATCACGTGCTCGGGCGGCTCCTCCAAGGTCTTTAAAAGAGCGTTGAACGCTCCTCCCGAGAGCATGTGTACCTCGTCGATGATGTAGACTTTGCGCTTGCCTTGAGAGGGAAGGAAGCTTACTTCGTCGATTATGGAGCGGATATTTTCAACGCCCGTGTTGGACGCCGCGTCCATTTCTACGATGTCAAGAAGCGCACCTCTTTCCGCCGCCTTACAGTTTTCGCATTCTCCGCAGGGCTCGCCGTCTTTTGTATTTTCGCAGTTTACCGCCTTCGCGAGAATTTTCGCGCAGGTAGTCTTACCCGTGCCCCGAAGCCCGCAAAACAGATATGCGTGGGAGACGGTGTTTTTGGATATTTCGTTTTTCAGAATGTCCGTTATGGCTTCCTGACCGCAAACGTCTGAAAATTTTGCAGGCCGCCACTTTCGGTATAATGCAATATACATTTCAAGCTCCCGAAATTTATTTTAAAAAATCGGCATCTACAACCGCACCCCACACCGTTCCTTGCACAGGCTGCTTCCGCGCGGTTACATACTCCCTGCTCCCGATAAGCACCCTCGCGGCACATCGTTTAACTGCTTAATGCTGCTTGGTTCCACCTGACATGGTTCACAGTGCCCGATTGCGCAAGACTTACCGTTCATCACAGTTACGTATGCACCTGCCGCACAAACAGTGCGCTCGGTTCGGAATCCCTCCCTGCTATAGCGGATTGCAGGCTACAGGGTACCGCTGACTCCCCGATTGGCAGGATGCGGTTGTAAATGCCGATTATCTTGTCCTTTTTTTAATTTACGCCTTGATCTCGTCGATAAGCGCGACTCGCCTTTCGTGTCTTCCGCCCTCAAACTCGGTTTCGAGGAATATCTTCACAAGCTCCAAAGCGACGGTTTTACCGACGATGTTCTGGCCAAAGCAGAGAACGTTTGCGTCGTTATGCTGCCTTGCGAGTCTTGCGGAAGCGCTGTCGGAAAGGCAGGCGGCGCGTATGCCCTTTACTTTATTTGCCGCGTAGCTCATACCAAGCCCCGTTCCGCAAACGAGTATGCCCTTTTCGGCTTTGCCCGTTTGTACGGCTCTTGCGACCTTTTCTGCGTATACGGGATAGTCACAGCTATCCTTCGTGTACGTGCCTACGTCCTCGTAAGAGATGCCGTTTTCTTCAAAATATTTTATAACCTCGTTTTTGAGCTCAAGCCCTGCGTGGTCACTTCCTATTGCTATCATTTCTGTTCCTCCGCTTGCGGTCTTCGAAGGTAAGTGCATTCAAGAAGCTCTGCACTTACGGCTTTTCCCGCATTAAATATTTTCTCACCTGCCAAGGCAACGGAATACGCGTTCTGGAAGCGTATATTTTCCGAGGCAAGACGAGGTCTTACGTCACCGTAATTTTTTCCTATAAAAGTATTATAGCACAATTTTGCGCCGTCGCCAACAAAAATTACGGATTTTTTTTCAAGTTTTTTGCAAAACTCCAAGATTTTTTCACAAGCCGCATCAAAAACGTCCGCTATATCCTCCGTAAGCCTTACGGGAGTGCCGTTTTCTATCGAGAAAAGCGCGTAATACGTTTGGTCTCTGCGCGCGTCCATTGAAGCGCAAACGATACCGTCCGTGTCGGCGGCGTTGAAAGACAGCGCATCGAGTGTCGAAACGGGCGCAATCTTTATATCTTTACCGAAGGCAAGACCTTTTACTGCGGCGACGCCTATGCGTACGCCCGTGAAGCTTCCCGGCCCTACGCTTACGGCAATAGCTTCGACGTCGGATATTTTTTTGCCTGCGGTTTTAAGTGCGCTGTCGACCATAAGCATAAGATTTTCGCTGTGAGTTAAGGTGTTGTTTACGGAAAATATCGACAAAAGTGCGCCGTCGGAAACTGCGACGGAGCAGGTCTTTGCCGTTGTGTCGATGGAAAGTGTGAGCATATCTACTCCTTGTATTCGACGAGGATATTACGCTCTTCGTCGCTTATCTTCGTTATGGTTATATCGTATCGCGGAAACGGGAGAAATTCCTTTACGTTCTCGCTCCACTCGGTGAAGATTATCTTTTCGCCGTCGAGCGTGTCGTCAAAGCCGATTGATATAAGGTCGTCCTCCGAGTGAATACGGTATAGGTCGAAATGGCAAACGGTGACGTCGCCGCGATATTCGTTCATCACGGCGTAAGTCGGTGAGCTTACGAATGCATCGGGGCATAGATTGACCATAGCGCCGCGTACGAACGCGGTCTTACCCGCGCCGAGATCGCCGAAGAAGGCAACGAACGCGCCTTTTTTTAATTTTTTTGCAAAGCTCTCGGCAAATGCTTCTGTTTCAGCCTCCGACGAGGAACGGAAATTGCAAATTATCATAATACTCACCACCTTCGGTAATTGTAGCATAAATTTGATCTTTTGTAAAGAGGTTTTGGAGTTAAAACAAGCGGCGAGAGCAAGCCTTGGCGCTACGGCGAAAATTTGTGTTTCCCATCATCTACGGCCTATGGCCTAAGGCTTAATGCCTCATTTTCAAAATTAAAGCAAAGTTTGAAAAAAATTACACGGTTTATAAAACGATTTTCGCTCATAATAATCTTGCGGCACAAAGACTTGTGCAAAGATTGAAAAA
This sequence comes from Eubacteriales bacterium, assembly GCA_045652265.1. Lineage (GTDB taxonomy): Bacteria > Bacillota > Clostridia > Oscillospirales > CAG-272 > CALCTE01. Next base: position 3,009 of record JAZRTW010000050.1, read on the forward strand.
ATCTTGCAAGTGCCGTAATTTTGTGATAAAATGTTATGAATATGTATCGTTTTAACCTTAAGGTATTTTTAAGCTTGTTGCTTATTATTTCAGGTATACCTGCGGTAAACGTTCGGGCAAATGGCGATATCAAGCCTTCACCCATCAAGCAGGAGAGCCTCCTTATATTAGAGGAAGGAACATCAAAGGGCGAGATATGCGTTTTGGGATATCCGACGCTTGATAACAGGACTAAAGCTCTTGCCAGAGAGATGCTAATCGCAAGCGAAGATGCCGAACTTTCTTCCGACAGATTTTTGTTTGACGGAAGGATATTAAGCGTACTTTTGAAATGTCAGTCCAAAGACGACGTAAGATACAGAAGCGTTGTGTACGACGCGGAGTGCGATAAGATACTGTCGCTTGGTGACATTCTCAAAAACGACGCCGACAAAGAAGCGCTCGGCGGCAGGATAGAGGACTTCGTAAAAAGCCATACGGCGTTTGAAGATTCGGTCGGTGAGGTGTATCTCGATGCCGACGAATACGATTTCGTTTTAAGCGGCGAGACGCTTGGTATATGCGTTCCGCCATATAAGGATAAAGACGGATTTTTGTGTGTTTTACCCATAGCGGATAACGAGCTATTGTGCAATGCGGTCAGAATGGGCGGGCTCTATCCGTGGGAAAAGGCGATAGCCTTCACTTTTGACGACGGTCCCGGTGATTATACGGAAGAGATATTAAACTGCCTTGAAGAGCTTGATGCAAAAGCGAGCTTCTTCGTTCTCGGGTGTCATATAGAAGGAAGCGAAGCTATTCTTGAGCGTATGGTGCGGCTCGGCTGCGAGGTCGGATGCCACGGATTTGACCATAAGGATATGAGAAAACAAAGCGCCACGGCGGTAAAAGAGGAGATAGATAAGACGTCCTCCTTGATTTACGGTGCCTGTGGGGAGCACCCCACTCTGTTCAGAGCTCCTTACGGCGAGTTTTCGGCATCCGTAAAGGATACTGCGCTTCATAAGATAAAGTGGTCGGTAGACACGCTTGATTGGAAGACTCAAAGCAAAGAGGCGGTCAAAAACGCGATACTTTCCAAGGCTCAAAGCGGAGATATCGTGCTTTTACACGATATTTTCAAAACGAGCGTCGAAGGCTTTTGCGAAGCCGCAAGAGAGCTTTCGGAAAGAGGATATAAGCTCGTTACGGTAACCGAGCTTCTTGAGCTTCAGGAAAAAGAACCCGACGAAATGGTATATCATAAAAAAGCATAAGCATTTTTCCGTTTCTCCGCATAAAGCGGGGAAACGGTACATAGTAAAGAGGACGTTATGAAAGAAAAGAAAATTAAAACGGCAGAAGAAAAAAGAGCCTTTGCGAAAAAGGCGATAATACGTACGGCGGCGGTGGTATACGTTTTGCTGTGTGTGCTGCTTGCGGTGTATTCCGTAACGGGCATCGTCGAGTGGAAGCTTGAAAGGGACGCCGCCCTCGAAAAGCCGAAGGCGCAGTCGGGCGTATTTTCCGAGATAGACTTCGATGCGGATATTTCAAAGGACGAGGACTACCAAAGAGAGCTTTTGTATATCACTTATACCGACAGCGAGGTAGTTTCGGTAACAGTCACCGAGGAAAATTTTGAAGAGTATGATAAAAACCTCGTGTTTTTTGATAAATATTTTGCTTGTCTTCGCGAGGGCGACTATGAAAAGTACGATACGTTTTTCACGAAATCGTATTTTGACGAAAACGAGCATACCGATCTTGAACTTGGATTTACCAAACAGAGAATATACGACATATTCATAACCAAGACCTCAAGCGGTTATGAGGAAAACGGCAACGTCTACAGAACGTACGAGGTCAAGTATAAGATAATGAAGAACGACGGAACTTTCAGAAACGATATAGGTTCCGACGAGCAAAGACCTCAATATATCACCCTCGTCACAAGCGAAAACGGCACCTTTATAAGAAGAATAACGTATAATAAATACGGACTCGATTTTGATTTTTCGGGAAAATCCGTAGAGAGCGAAAAAACGGCGGGTATATGTGCCGTGGTCGGACTTGCGCTTTTCGTCATAGTTGCAGTACTTATGAAAAGGAAAAAAGCGCGTAAACAGTGAGGCTATTGTTATGAACGATTTGATGCTTGAACAGATAAGAGATCTTTGCAAGGAAAGAAACGCGATAATTTTTGCTCATTACTATACGGACTACGCCGTCCAACAGCTTGCAGACAAGGTCGGAGACAGCCTTGAGCTTGCAAGGTATGCGACCTCTTGCGACAACGATATTATCGTATTTTGCGGCGTGAGCTTTATGGGCGAGAGCGCCAAGCTTTTATGCCCCGATAAGACCGTCCTTATGCCGAAGGCGGACGCAGGCTGTGCGATGGCGGATACGGTAAGCGAAGAGGACATAAAGAGGCTTCGGGAAGAATATCCCGATGCCGCATTTGTTTGCTACGTAAATTCAAGCGCGAAAACCAAAGCACTATGCGATATTTGCTGTACTTCGTCGAACGCCGAGAAGGTCGTGCGCTCGCTTGAAAATAAGCGCGTTGTGTTCGTACCCGACAAAAATCTCGGAAGCTACGTTTCGGAGAGGGTAAACGACAAGGAGATAATTTTATTCGACGGCTGTTGTCCTTATCACAACGGCATAAGCGAAAGCGACGTGTATGCTGCAAAGGCAAAGCACCCCGAGGCGCTCGTACTTACGCACCCCGAATGTCAGAAAAACGTGCGCGACTTATCAGATTTCGTCGGAAGCACCGCGCAGATAATAAAGTACGCCGAGGAAAGTACGGGGAAGGAGTTTATAATAGGAACGGAAAACGGTGTCACGGATCGCCTTTCGCATCTTTTGCCCGATAAGCAGTTTTATCCGATAGCCCCCTCCTTTATCTGCGGGGATATGAAAAAAATAAGGGTAGAGGACGTATTAAACGCCCTTTTGTACGACACACACGAGGTAAGCGTACCCGAGGACATCTCGGAAAAAGCGAGAATACCGCTTTTTAAAATGATGGCGCTTTAGTCGAAAGGATGAAGTTTTCTTGAGAAGATACATATTAAGCAAAGACAAAATAAAAGACGCGGAGTGCGGTAAAAGCTACGACGTTATGATAGTCGGATCGGGACTCGCGGGGCTTTACGCGGCACTGCATATAGACAAAAATCTCTCGGTCGCTTTAATAAGCAAGAAAAGTATAAAAAAGAGCAGTTCGTGGTATGCGCAGGGCGGAATCGCCGCGGTCATATCAAACGACGACAACGTACGCCTTCACGCAGAGGATACCTTAAAGGCGGGCGCGGGGCTTTGCGACGTGAAAGCCGTAGAAACGCTCGTTTCGGACGGCCCCGATATAATAAAGGAGCTTCGCGAATTTGACGTTCCCTTTGACGTAGACGTTGAGGGCGAGCTTTTAATAACGAGAGAGGGCGGCCACAGAAGGCGCAGAATAGTGCATTGCGGCGGTGACGCCACGGGCAGAGAGACTACGAAAAGGCTTTTAGATATCGCGCGCGAAAGAGAAAACGTGGAGATATTGGAAGAAACGAGCCTTGTGGACGTAACGACCGACGAAAACGGCGTTACAGGACTTATGCTTATGCGCGAAGGCAAGGTATATTTTCACCCGTCGGCAAACATAGTTTTGGCAACGGGCGGCGTAGGGCAGGTTTATAAGTACACCACGAATCCCGCGGGAGCCGTCGGTGACGGAATCGCCGCGGCGTATCGCGCGGGAGCGAAGATAAAAAACGCGGAGCTCGTGCAGTTTCACCCCACCACGCTTATCCCGCACGGTAAAGCGGAAAGGCTATTTCTCATATCCGAAGCGGTAAGAGGAGAGGGTGGAATACTTAAAAATTCAAAGGGCGATGCGTTTATGAAAAACGCCCACGAAATGAAGGATCTTGCACCGAGGGATATCGTCACGAGGGCGATACTTTCAGAGCTTTCGAAAAGCGGAGAGGAAAACGTATTCCTTGACGTATCTTCGATGACGGGCGAGTTTTTTAAAAAGCGCTTTCCGACTATATTTGCAAAATGCGAAGAATACGGCATAGAGCTTACGAAGGATATGATACCCGTGCGCCCCGGTCAGCACTATATTATGGGCGGAATACAGACCGACCTTGACGGCAATACCGACGTCGCGGGCTTATACGCTTGCGGAGAAACGGCGTGCACCGGCATACACGGAGCAAACCGCCTTGCAAGTAATTCCATGCTTGAATGCCTCGTGTTCGGAAGGCGTGTGGCAAAGCGTATAAACGAAAACGCGCGAAAGCTTTGCGCTAAAGCAGAGCTTAACGTATCCGCACACGGAGAAAAGGGCGAAAAACTTACGCACGAAAGAGTCTCCGTTCTTCGCGCGAAAATAAGGGCTCTTATGACGAATTACGCAGGGCCCGTAAGGACGGAAAAGGGACTTATAAAGCTTAAAAGCTCGCTTGCGAAAATAGCGACGGAGCTTGAAAACTACGAAATAGAGGACGGCTACGAAACGGAGCTTTACAATATGTGCCGCGTAGCACAGCTTATCACGGACGGAGCAATAAACAGAAAGGAGAGCATAGGCGCTCACTATCTTTTACACGAGAGCCTTTGCGTAAACAAATAATGAATTTAGACAATCTCACACTTGAACGCTTTATCAGTATGGCACTTGAAGAGGATATAGGATTTGGCGATATTACTACACTTGCGACCGTTGACCCCGATAAAACGGCTTGCGGCAATTTTATTGCGAAATCCGACGGCGTTTTCTGCGGCGCGGACGTAATTGAATGTATATTCGGACGCATTTTTACCGATACTAAAACGGAGCTTTATCATAAGGACGGCGATAAGGTCAAAAAAGGCGAGGTCATCTGCAGAGTAAGCGGTAACGCAAGAAGCCTTCTCACAGGAGAGAGAATAGCCTTAAATATCGTCCAGCACCTTTCGGGAATCGCAAGCTATACTGCGGAGACCGTAGAGAAGGTCAAAGGCACGAAGGCGGCTATCACCGATACGAGAAAGACTGCTCCCGGTATGCGTTTCTTGGAAAAATACGCAGTGCGTATCGGCGGCGGCTCAAACCACAGATATAACCTCTCAAACGGAATGCTCATAAAGGATAACCACATCGCTGCCGCAGGCGGTATCGAAAACGCAGTAAGACTTGCGAAGAAAAACGCATCTCACCTTTTAAAGATAGAGGTAGAGGTGGAGACGATAGAGGATATGCTTATTGCCATAGACGCGGGCGCGGACGTGGTAATGCTCGATAATATGGGCTACGACGACATAGAAAAAGCGATAAAGCTTGCAGACGGCAGAGTTAAAATAGAGGCGTCGGGCAATATGGACGAGAAGGATATAGGAAAGATAGCCCGTCTGGGAGTCGACATAATATCTGTGGGCGCACTCACGCACAGCGTCAGAGCGCTCGACATAAGCTTGAAGCTTGAAATGAACTAAAGGCTACATAAAAACTGCGCTTTTTGCGCGCGGAAGGAAAATTTATGCCGACGCTTATTTCCGATTTAAGCTCTTATATATGGCTTGCCGTGA